>NZ_JBBIAR010000046.1:0-76421 GCF_054185165.1 Bradyrhizobium sp. UFLA05-109
GACACCAAAGGGATTTGCCGAGGCCCAGACCCAAACCATTCGATCACCGAATTAGTGAACTTGCACAGCAATGACGATGTGGAGGGGCGTCACCGTCCGTTGGCGCGCAACAGCCTCTCGCCCTGTTCCGTCACCGCGATGATCAAGCCCATGCCAGGCAGCGTCTCCCGCGCGACGTAGCCGCGGTCGGCGGCGTCCTCCCAGATGGTCAGGCGCGGGCACGACGTCTTCCAGGTCGAAATCACCTCGGCATAGGCGCGCGGCTCGCGCGCGATCCATTCGACGAAATCCAGCACCAGCGGATCTGCGCTGTCAGTCATTGCACACCTCCGTTGTCAAAGGCCGCCATCACGGGCGTTCGGACCAGGAGCCAGCTTCCATAAGCGAGATAGTAGCACGCGATCGTAGTGATCAGCCGCATCGACCAGGCGATGAATTGCTGATCGCTCATCGCCTCCAGGATGCGCCGCGCCAGCGTGGTTCCGAGCATCGAGGCGACGATCGCGACGCCGGCCAGAACGGGATCGAGCGAGGCCGCCTGGTCGATGACGCCGCCGAAATAGATCAGCTTGGTGAAATGGCTCACCACCTGGCACACCGCCTTGGTCGCCACCTTCTCGCGCCGGCCGAATTCGCCGCCTAGAAAAAACGTGTCGAGCAGCGGCCCCGACACGCCGGTCATCAGCATCAATCCCATGCAGATCGTACCGTAGACGGTGCCCTGCCAGACACTGTCGGGATTCGGCTTGATGCCGGACGGCAGCAGCCGGGCCATGAACGGTGTGACGCCGAGCAGGAGCAGCGCGGTCGGCTTGTCCGGCACGTAGCGGGAGATCGACCACGCCGCAAGCGCGACTGCGCAGCCGATCAGATAGACCCCGACCGGCCGCCAGCGGATATGCGAACGCCAGAGCAAGGCGCGCCAGCCATTCGACGCGATCTGCGTGATCGCATGCAGCACCATCGCGGTCGGCAGCGGCATCAGCGCCAGCAGCACGCCGATCAGGATCAGCCCACCCGCCATGCCGAACAACCCCGACAGGAACGCGGTGGCGACCATCAGCAATCCGAGGGCAGCGATCATGATCGGCGTCACGAGAAGTTTCTCCTGTCTCGGCTCGGCAGAGTGAGGGACGCAAGCGGCTTCACTCCCTCGCCCCGCCTGCGGGGAGAGGCGAAGAAGAGGCGGCCTCACTCCAACAAAAAGCGCAAATTGACGTTGCAAGTTGTGCCTCGCTTGTGGAACTCACGCAAACTGAGTTATCTTGGCCTGGCATCAGCTTTCCTGAGGGTATGGTTTTGCGGCGGCTGCTCTTTCTCAACGGCATCAAGGCATTCGAGGCGGCGGCGCGGACCGGCAGCTTTGCCGCCGCAGGCGTCGAGCTGAGCGTCTCGGCCGCCGCGGTCAGCCGCATGGTGCATCTGCTCGAAGAGCGGCTCGGCGTCGCGCTGTTCGAGCGCAAGGCCAACAAGCTCGTGCTCACGCAAGCCGGCCGCGCCTATCAGAGCGGCCTGACACCGATCTTCGACGCGCTGGCCAGCCTCACCGCGCAGGTGACGGCGCCCTCCAGCGTACGCGTGCTGACCATCGGCGTCGGCCACACCTTTGCGATGCGCTGGCTGATCCCGCGTCTCTCCGAGTTCCGCAGCGAGGAGCCGGATATCGAGGTGCGTTTCACCACCGGCGGCGCTGCGGTGCCGTTCGGCGAGGACTGGAGCTGCGGCATCAAGCTCGGCACCGGCGACTGGCCGGGACTGGTCGCCGAGCCGCTGTTTGCCGGCGACCTCACGCCGGTCTGTGTGCCCCGCCTCGCCACATCGCTGAAGCGGCCGGCCGACCTCAGGGGCCCAAGCCTGATCCGCGTCGCGCATTCGCCGGAGGACTGGCCGCTCTGGCTGAAGGCGGCAAATGTCAGCCGCGTCACCGCGCGCGGGCCCGAGTTCCAGTTCTACGGACAGGCGCTCCAGGCCGCGGTCGATGGGCTCGGCATCGCCATGGGCATCCGCCCCTATATCGACGACGATCTCGCCGCTGGCCGGCTGATGGCGCCGTTCGATCTCTCGGTGCCCAAGGGCATGCGCTGGTATCTGGTGTATCGCAGCTTCCAGACCGAGCAGCGCGACTTTACCGCGTTCCGCCGCTGGATCATGCGCGCGGCTGCGGAACCCGCGGCACGCAAGCGCAAGAGCGGGCGCCTCGCTGCGCGCGCCCGAAACGAAAAAGCCGTCCCCATGTGAACCGCTTCACACGCGCTGTCGCGCGGGCGTGGTCTCCTAACCCTCCAACGAGAAATCGGGGACTACCTATGACGACACTTTACGACGGCTTTGACATCGAATCGTTCGAGGCTGGCAAGGGCCTGTGGCACGCCCGCATCCGGCGCGCGGATTTGAGCCTGCTCGCCATCGACGGCGTGCTGTTTCCAGCGATGGAGGTCGGCTTCGCCTGGCCCGATCCGGAAGCCGCGATTGCCGATGCCAAGCACCACATCGACCGCTTCCGGCGGCGCACGGAGGACGAATAAGAGTTTCTCACCAGGACCTTTCGACACAGCACGGCGGAAATTGGGGACTGAAGTCATGTCGCAGATCGAGTTCGAAGAGACGCAACCTCTGGCCCAATCCTGCGAACGCTCCGTGCTGTCGCGCTGCCCGGAATGCAACGGCGAGCTCGCCGTGCTCCGCGTGATCGGTGGCCGTGCCGGCTGCGAGTACTGGACCATGCGGTGCACCCGTTGCGGCGGGATCCATCTCGACATCGTCCAGCCGCAAGCGGCCGTCGGAGACGACGGTTCGCTCCCGGCAGCGTGAGCCTGCTGCCAACCTGCTGTCAGCAGACAGACCCGCGCGGGGGCATTCGCCCTTTCCTGAGCGGCGGACTCGTCCCATATTCGGGGCATGGCGAAGAAACCTGCTCCCCCCGACAAATCCGGCAAATCCCCTAAATCCAAAGCACATCGGCCCGATGTGCAGCCGATCGCGCCGGCGCTGGCCGAGCTGCTCAATCCCGCGATCAATCGCGGCGAGAGCGGCATCGGCTCGTCCACGGGGCTCCAGCCGCCGCCGGATAATTCCCGCGACCGCCGCGCCGGCGGCGAGGCAGCCGCGCATCGCGCGCGGGCCTCGACGCCGAAGGATTTTCCGCAGGATTCGACTCGTGGACCCCCCTCCGCGAAGGGAGGAGGGAGCGGAGAGGCTGGTGCATTGGAGGAAGCGCCGCAGGCCAATTACGGGACCGCAGCAACTGTGCCGTTCCTCGATCCGGAACTGGCGCGGCAGCTTGGGCTGCCCACCGAGGAGGACGATGCCGAGGCGCTTGCGCGTCCCCCGCGCAGCAAGATGGAGGCGCTTGGCGTCAAGGCCACCGCGGACGCGCTGGAGACGCTGATCCGCGAGGGACGACCGGAGTTCCGCAAGGACGATGGCTCGATGCGGGTGTGGACTCCGCACCGGCCGCCGCGTCCGGAGAAGTCCGAAGGCGGTGTGCGCTTCGAGATCAAGTCGGAATACCAGCCCAGGGGCGATCAGCCGACGGCGATCGCCGAGCTCGTCGAAGGTGTCGAGCGCAACGACCGCTCGCAGGTTCTGCTCGGCGTCACCGGCTCGGGCAAGACCTACACCATGGCCAAGGTGATCGAGGCGACGCAGCGCCCCGCCCTGATCCTCGCACCGAACAAGACGCTCGCCGCCCAGCTCTATGGCGAGTTCAGGAATTTCTTCCCCGACAACGCGGTCGAATACTTCGTCTCGTATTACGACTATTACCAGCCCGAAGCCTACGTCCCGCGCACCGACACCTATATCGAGAAGGATTCGTCCATCAACGAGCAGATCGACCGCATGCGCCATTCGGCGACGCGTGCGCTGCTCGAACGCGACGACGTCATCATCGTCGCCTCGGTCTCCTGCATCTACGGTATTGGCTCGGTCGAGACCTATACCGCGATGACCTTCGCGCTGAAGAAAGGCGAGCGCATCGACCAGCGCCAGCTCATCGCCGACCTCGTCGCGCTGCAATACAAGCGCACGCAGGCCGATTTCACCCGCGGCACCTTCCGCGTGCGCGGCGACGTGATCGACATCTTCCCGGCGCACTATGAGGACCGCGCCTGGCGCGTGAATCTCTTTGGCGACACTGTCGAGAATATCGAGGAGTTCGATCCGCTCACCGGCCACAAGCAGGACGAGCTCGAATTCATCAAGATCTACGCCAACTCGCACTATGTGACGCCGCGCCCGACGCTGGTGCAGGCGATCAAGTCGATCAAGTTCGAGCTCAAGCAACGACTCGACCAGCTCCACGACCAGGGACGCCTCCTGGAAGCGCAGCGGCTGGAGCAGCGCACCACCTTCGACCTCGAGATGATGGAGGCGACGGGAAGCTGCGCCGGCATCGAGAACTATTCGCGCTACCTGACCGGACGCCGCCCCGGCGAGCCGCCGCCGACGCTGTTCGAATACGTGCCCGACAACGCGCTGATCTTCGCCGACGAGAGCCACGTCACCATTCCGCAGATCGGTGCCATGTTCCGCGGCGACTTCCGTCGCAAGGCGACGCTCGCCGAATACGGCTTCCGCCTGCCCTCCTGCATGGACAACCGCCCGCTGCGCTTCGAGGAGTGGGACATGATGCGGCCGCAGACGGTCGCGGTTTCGGCGACGCCGTCAGGCTGGGAGCTCAACGAGAGCGGCGGCGTGTTCGTCGAACAGGTGATCCGTCCCACCGGATTGATCGACCCGCCCGTCGATATCCGCCCCGCACGCACGCAGGTCGACGATCTCGTCGGCGAAGTGCGCGCCACCGCGCAGGCCGGCTATCGCTCGCTGGTCACGGTGCTGACCAAGCGCATGGCCGAGGACCTCACCGAATATCTGCACGAGCAGGGCATTCGCGTGCGCTACATGCACTCGGATATCGACACCATCGAGCGCATCGAGATCATCCGCGATTTGCGCTTGGGGGCCTTCGACGCGCTGGTGGGCATCAACCTCTTGCGCGAGGGCCTCGACATTCCCGAATGCGCGCTGGTCGCGATCCTCGATGCCGACAAGGAAGGTTTTCTGCGCAGCGAGACCTCGCTGATCCAGACCATCGGCCGCGCTGCGCGCAACGTCGACGGCAAGGTGATCCTCTATGCCGACAGCGTGACCGGCTCGATGGAGCGCGCAATCGCCGAGACCAACCGCCGCCGCGAGAAGCAGGTCGAGTACAACAACGCCAACGGCATCACGCCGGAGAGCGTGAAGAAGCAGATCGGCGACATCCTCAACTCCGTCTACGAGCGCGATCACGTGCTGGTGGAGGTCGGCGGCCACGACATGACCGACGACGTCATCTCCATCGGCCACAACTTTGAAGCCGTGCTCGCCGATCTCGAGACCCGCATGCGCGAGGCCGCCGCCGACCTGAACTTCGAGGAAGCCGCGCGCCTGCGCGATGAAGTCAAGCGCCTGCGCGCGACCGAGCTCGCGGTGGTCGACGATCCCACCGCAAAGCAGCGCACCGTGCAGGGCAAGGCCGGTGCCTATGCCGGTACCAGAAAATACGGCGACGCCGCCAATCTCCCCGTCAGCGCGATGAAGAAAAAGACCGTAGGCTCCGCGCTCAAGGCGAGCGGTAGCAGCAGCTCGAAGGTCCACAAGCCCCATCTCGACGAGATGCACGGCCCGGAGTCGCTGCCCTATCGGCCGACACGCGCACTGCCGTCAAAACCATTCGGGGGCGAGAGCCGGATCATCCAGCCAACCGACTCGCGGCACTCGGGACCGGAGTTCGGTCCGGCACCGAAGTCGACCGGAGGCGCGCCGGGGCGACGGGGCGGGTGGAAGAAGAGGTAGGGTTGCGCGCTCGCATTCCACCGACGGAGCTAGAGACACCATGGATTCCGGGCTCGCCCCTTTGCGGCGCCCTGAATGACGATGGAAGAGATTGACGCCTCCCGGCACTCGTTACCGCGACAAGCCGACAACAACACATCTTCTCGCTTTACACGCTCTGCTTGCACACACGCTTGTGAAGCCAGAAGTGTGACCTGGCGGCTTGCCGTTGCGGCGAACTTCTCCTTACGATCTCCGCGTTTCAATCAAGAATTGCTGGGGTGGACATTTTAAAGGAGTGATAGTCATGGCAATGGCAGTGAAACGTGGTGCAATTCCGAGCCCGCGACACGAACTGGCAGCGGCGATGCCGCATGTGGCGCTGGCTCATGTCCCCGCCCATCATTTGTTCTTTCCCAAGAAACTTTCGATCTGGCACAACGACGTCCATGGCGACTGCGTGACCGCCGAAGAGGCCTTCGCCAAGGCCTGCCACAAGCCGGAGATATTCATCAGCGACGCCGAGGTGGAGAAATGGGCCAAGGCCTACGGCGTCTACGAGGGCGCGGTGCTCATCAACGTGCTGAAGGCCATGCAGAAGGAAGGCTTCAGCCAGAGCGACCACTCCTATGACGACGGCAACCCGACCACGGTCGACTGGACCAACCCGGCGGTGCTGAAGAGCGCGCTGTATCACGGGCCGGTCAAGATCGGCGTCGCCGCCGACCAGCTCGAGAACACCTGCCGCGCCCACAACTTCAAGACCGGCTGGTTCGCCACCGGCTACACGGCAGACACCAATGAGGATCACTGCGTGAGCCTGTGCGGCTACGGCACCATGAGCTGGCTGGCGCATCAGCTCGACACCTCCGTGCCATCGGGCATCGACGGCACCCAGCCCGGCTACGCCATGTTCACCTGGGGCAGCATCGGCATCATCGACGTGCCGTCGATGGTGGCGATCACCCACGAAGCATGGCTGCGGACACCGACCACCGTCGTGGTCTGATCTGCTATTGGCGAAGATTGGTGGCCTGCCGTTCCGGCGGGCCACCGGTCAGCGCGTAATGACGTTGCCGCTACCCGACGCTCGCCACGATCACGGCAAGAACCGACAGCATCAGCAGAATCATCAACAGTTGCAGCGAGGCGGCCGGCTGCGTGCGCCACTCCGTGATCTTGTCGGACAGCGACAGATCGCCGTCGAAGAACTTTGGCTCGTAGATCATCTTGAACAGGCTCGGGAGCTTCGGCCCCAGCGACACGGCGAACATCGCGTGGACCAGCGAGGCGCCGATCACGAACATTGCGACGCCGGCGTCGCCGACGAGGTCCTTGTTGCCGGCGAGCTTGAGCATCAGCGCGGCGGTCGCAAAGGTCGGAAAGCTCTGCAGGACCGCGGTCAGCGCAAGGCCTTCGAGCAGGTTCTGCAGACGGGATTTTCGAGCGGCGGCAGTCACAGCCATACGCGTCTCCCTGATGACACGCATATGACACTAGCGCTAGCCGGCACCCCCCGATGTGAGCTGGGTCACGAGTCCCCGCTACAGCTTACCCTGCCCGTTCACCTGGCTCTGTTGCTGCTGCTTCTCCTGCCCCTTCGCACGATGCCGGCCGTAGAGGCAGCCGGCCGCGGCGCCGAGCACGCCGTGGTGGCCCGCATAGTGGCCCGCGACGCCGCCGACGACGGCGCCCTTGATGCAGCCCTTGGCATTGGCGGCCGACGGCACGGCGAGCGAGAGCGTGGCGGCGAGGATCAGAAGCGGGAATTTCATGAACTTGTGTCTCCGGAATAGCTGTCGCCTTTCCAACGAGCACAGAGGCGCTGGAGTTCCCGGAGCCATCGGCATGGCATCAGACGCCGCACACTGTCTGTCGCGTCACCACGAAGGCGCATCCCGCGCACAAATCCTTGCAGGAAAGTAGTCACACAATTTGAAATTGCATGCGATGAACCGTGTATTACGCCGCCGCGTCAAAACCTCTGCAATCCTCGGTGTTTTTGCGGATTGTTCGGGTTGGGCAGGCCGCGATAGCGTTTGCTATGTGCGGGCCAATGGGCGGGCGGAGCATGACGGTTGAGAGCTTGAACAGGCAGCGCGTGCTGCATCTCCTCGATACTTTTGCGCGAGGCGATCTCGATGCCGCGCTGGCGTGCTGCACCGACGACGTCGACTTCCTCAGCCACGCGCCGATCGACGTGCTGCCGCACATGGTGCCGCGGCACGGCAAGGCCGAGCTGCGAAAACTCTGGCAGACGGTGTGGTCGCGCTACTCCGAGATCCGCTACGAGGCGGCCCATGTCGTCTCCGAAGGCGAAGAGGTCGCGACATACTTGCGCGCCTTCTTCAAGAAGCGCGCCAACGAGCGCATCGTGCAGTTCGACATGGCCGTGTTCTATCGCTTGCGCGACGGAAAAGTCGCGCAGATCCGCGAGATCATCGATTCCTACGACCTGGTGCAGCAGGTGCTCGAGCGCGAGATCGCCCCGCTGATCGTCGGCGAGCGGGTGGAGGGGTAGCGCTTCTCAGCGGAGACAACGGTGCACTCCCTCTCCCCGTTCTTACGGGGAGAGGGTTGGGGTGAGGGGCCTCTCTCCACACGTTCGACCGCCGCTAGACCTGTCCGCCCTCACCCGGGTCGCAAGAGCGACATAGCCGAAGCTTCGCTTCGGCGTTCTTGGCGAACGGCCGCCGAGGGCGGCCTATGCCTCTCCCCGCAAGCGGGGAGAGATGAAGACGGTGAGCGGTGAAAATTGAACCTCCCTCCTCTCTCCCCCGACCCATCCCGGGGCGTTGTGGACGCCCGCTAACCGAATGCGGGCCGATGAAAATCGCGTTGCTTGGCGTTTTGGGGCTGTTTCTGGGATCGCTGGGCGGGGCTGCGCTCGGCATCGGGGCCGGACTCGCCTGGGTCGAAATCTTCAAGACCACGAATTTCGAGGGCTATAGCGGCATGCTGGTCTTCTTCACCTTCATGCCATTGGGGGCCGGGATCGGCGGGATCACAGGCGCGGTGCTGTTCAGCCTGCTGGCGATGCGCGACGACGCGATCGCCGTCGAACGGGAACCTGTCGCCCGGACCGACCGGTAAATTACGGGGTTCTATTGTAAATTTCACAAAGCGCGTTCAATTGCGCATTGCGAAAACGTGAATTGCGTTTTCGCGAGCAAAGTCTATTTGTTTGTGTACGAACGAATTGGGCAACCCCGCGGCGCCTACTGTGCATGGGGTTGTTTTTCGTTTTTTTGCCAGCCAGTTTCAGGAACGACCCAAATGACGGAGCACAGTCTCTGGCGTTTCTCGCGTGCGTTGCATGGCGCGATCAACGACCGGCAGTTTGAGGATCTCGAGACCCTGATCGACGAGGACGTCGACTGGGCGCTCTATGGCCCGATCGACATGTTTCCGTTTCTCGGCGCGCGCAGGGGCAGGGATGCCGTGCTCGACGTCATCCGCCAGATCGCGGACAATTTCCGCGTCCGCCGCTTCGACCGCGAGACCATCATGCTGGGCGTGGATTCCGCCTCCTCCATGCTGCGCTATTCGCTGACGGCGCTCGATTCCGACAAGCCGATCTCACTGCGGGTGGCGCAGTTCGCGCAGTTCAAGGCCGGCAGACTGCTGAGCATGCGCGTGCTGATCGACAGCTTCGATCTCGTCGAGCAGGCGCTCGGACGTCCCATTCATCTGCCGAAGATAAGCCGGGTGGGGTGAGGGCACCAACGGGTCCCGTCTCTCCCGGGTCCGACGACGTACGCGTGAGCGCCTGGCCACCAGCCCCGCCGGGTCGCTTCCTGTCGCCGGGCGCGCGCTTTGCGCGCGGCCCGTTGGTCTTCGCTATAATGTGACGTTTCGCCCACCCCTTGCCGCCACAATTTTGCGACGATATCTCCGCATCGTGCACGCGGAATGAAGCGCATGACCGTGCCGGAAAACCCCGCACAGTTTTCCCGATCATGCGCTGGGCTTGCGGGCAGGACGATGGAATTCTCGACAGGGTTTGGCCGGACCAGGCTGCCGATTCTGGCGGCCGCGTTCATCTTGGCGTCCATGACGGTGGCGCCGGCGCAGATCATCCCGATGCAGCCCGACCAGGCCGCGGCCGCGCCCGAGGAGGCCGAGGAAACGGCCGACGTCAACGATCCCGACGTGCTCAAGGACATCGACGTCGACAAGCTCGACTGGAGCCAGCTCAACATCGACGCCGCCACGCTCAATGAGTTGATGGCAGCGAAGAAGCGCGCGCAGGCGTCGGCCAGTGGCGGGCCGAACTGGTCGAGCGACCGGCGCGCCAACGGGACATCGGCGGTGACCGTGAAGCAATCGGTCACCCCGTTCTGGGATACCCAGGTCGGCGCCGACATGACGGTGGCGCGCGAGCCCACCACGATGTCCGAGCTCTTGGCGGAGAAGGCCGCCAATGGCGGCAGCGTGCCGCAATCCTCAGGCAGCGCCTGGGCGACGGCGACCGCGCCGGGCGCGGGCTCGATCTGGGACAAGACCGCGGTGGAAGCCCGCGTCGATCCTGGCGCCGAAAGCAGCAAGCTCGGCGCCTCGCTCAGCAAATCGGTGCCGTTGTCGGACGAGCATTCCCTGACGCTGCAGAACGGCTACAGCGTCAACCAGCAGGGCACGACGCCGATCCCCGGCATCGCCGGCCGCACTACGCGCAACTACGGGACCGACCAGTCCGCCAAGGTCACCTTCGGCGCGACCGGTACGAGCATCATCGCCGGCCAGACCATGTCGACATCAGACGACAAATGGCTGCGCAAGGTCGGCGCCGAACAGAAGCTGTTCGACAACGTCACAGTCTCCGGCTCCGTCGGCGAGACCGCGCAGGGCACGACGAACAAGAGCCTGACGGCGGGATTCAAGAAGAGCTGGTGATGGCTTCGCCTCTCTCCACCAGCGAGGAAACGAGGCGCCGCCACGGCAAAGCCGCCGAATGGTCGATCCTTGCCGCATCTCGGCCTATATGCGGTCAAAATCGGACGCACTGATGCTGCTCGCCTTACAGACGTCGTCGTGCGGGGGAGACTCGCGCTGCGCTCAACGCGAACAGGGGAACAACGATGAACGCCATTCGTTCGGAAAAGATTGAATCAACTGAGACCGAGGTCACCGACAGCAACCTCGCTGCGGTCACTGAGGTCGAGGCCGGCATCCGCGACTTCGTGCGCAACGACATTGCCTATCTGCGCCGCCCGGCCGCGGGCGGCGAGCCGGCGCTCGATACGTCGGCGGAAGCCACCGTCACCAACGTCAACTCGCTGATCCAGCGTGTCGCCGGCACTTCGCTCGCCGAGATCGAGAACCTGATCTCCGAGCTCGAGAGCCTGCGCGATCTCCTGCATGCCGAAGGCCAGCGCGTCCAGCGCGAGATCTCCGGCTACGCCCAGCTCAGCCAGGCCGCGATGAAGTCGACCCGCATGATCTCCGACAACGTCGCGCAGTGGAAGCGCGCCGCTGACGGCCTGCGCAATAGCTGATCGCCGCCCACAGCGTCATGACCGCCGCGTTCCCAAGGGAGCGCGGCGGATTTGATTCCGGTAGCGATTTGAACTTTCCATCGCCTCGCCGCGACTAAAGCCTAGCGCGGGCCTCCTTGGCGGGCCCTGGCAGGGGACAGTTTCAGATGGAAAGCATTCGGCCCGAAAATACGGACCCCATCCCGCTGCGCCCCGCGCCGACGCAATTCGGCACGATCATGATCCGCTTTGTCGGGCTGCTGGTGGTCGCGATCGTGATCCTGGCGCTGGTCTACAGCCGCTAAAGCGACTCGCCTCGCGCCAGCGATGTGATGGGTTAATGAACTGTTAGCGATCGGCCGCGACGGTCGAGGCCTCGAGCGTGTAGCCGCCATCGGCATAGCCCCGCACCACCATGCCGGCAATCAGCATCACCGCCAGCGTCGCGGTGGCGAAGATGAATCCGACCAGCTTGAGTGCGCCGCGGTCTGCCATGGTCCTCGTCCCCTGTCCTCTATCCCGTTGGTTCAAATAGACAGCGACAGGTTCACAATTGGTTAGCAAATCAATGGTTCCGCGAATTGCTTCGCGACGAACCGCATGGCGAGGCTTATGGCAGCGCGCGCTAATCCCGTCCATAGCGCGCGAGCAACACTTGCCGCGCATTTTGGCCGTTCAGAATGGAACTGGTCTAACCGCCCTGCCCGCGCATCGGCACGAAAGCGGTCGCGGTGATCGCGTACACCTGCTCGCCACGCTGGTTGGCGCCGGTCGTGGTGGCCTGCAAGATGCCCCAACCGGGACGCGAGGCGGAGACGCGCTTGTCGGTAATGATGCTGACGAAGCTCACGGTGTCGCCCGCGAGCACCGGCTTGATCCAGCGCAGGTCGCGAAAGCCTGGTGACGGCCCCCACACCGCAATCTTCTCGCCGCGCGCAGCAGCCTCCTTCGCAAGACGCTGACCATCTGCGACGAGCAGGCTCATGCAGGCGGAGCCGACATGCCAGCCGGATGCGGCGAGCCCGCCGAACAGCGAGTTCTTGCCCTCCTCCTCGTCGAGATGAAAGCGCTGCGGATCGAATTTCGCAGCGAACTGTTTGATGGCATCTGCGGTGAACGTGTAGGAGCCGATCTCGCGGCGCAGGCCGATCGATATGTCTTCGAAGAACCGCATCACTTCAGCCCTTCGCGCCGCTGGATCAGGATCGGCGAGGTCATCTCGCAGAGCGCCTCGCCTTTCGCGTTGCGCGCGGTGCATTTGAACTTGACGATGCCGAGCTCGGGCCGGCTTTTCGAGGCCCGCGCCTCCACGACATCGACATCGAGGGTCAGTTCGTCGCCCGGGCGCAAGGGAGAGAGCCAGCGCACCTCGTCAACGCCGGGCGAGCCGAGCGAGGCCGCGCGGGTGATGAAGCCGTCGGCCATCATCCGCATCATCAGCGAACACAGATGCCAGCCCGAGCCGGACAGGCCCTTGAGCATGCTTTTGCTGGCAGCCTCCTCGTCGAGGTGCATCGGCTGCGGATCGAACTCGGCGGCAAAGGCCAAGATCTCGTCGCGGCTGACATGGCGCGGGCCGAACGTGCCGAAACGGCCGGGGGGAAAGTCTTCGAAGGTCAGGGTCATCTTGGTAAGATCAGTAAGGAATGACAGATTGTGGCCGCACTTTGCGGCAATCTCAACCCGCCCGCCAGCATGGCTCGTGCTACATTCGATGCGGCGGCGCGTGAGTCGGACTGACGCCGGGTCGGGTCCGATTTGCCGGGGGAGAAAGAATGTTCACGTTCAGCGACCTGTTTCAGTGGGACCGCTTCATCACGCCGACCATCATCAAGACCTTCTACTGGCTGGTGATCGCGCTGATCTGCCTGTTCGGCATCTCCGGCATCTTCTCAGGGCTCGCAGCGATGGCGATCAGCCCGTTCGGCGGATTTCTCGTGGTGCTCTCGTCGATTGCGAGCGTCATCGTCGGCATCGTATTCTCGCGCATCGTCGCGGAATTCATCCTGATCGTGTTCCGCATCAACGAGCATCTCGGCGCCATCCGCGACCAGGGCGGGATGCGGTGACCTCTCGTGTCCCGGACGCGGCGCGGCATAAAATGACGCGACGCAGAGCCGGGACCCATGCATCCACAATAGAGGAATCTGGGCCCCGGCTCTGCAGCGCAGCGCAAAAGCGCTGCGTCCGGGGCACGACAGCTCGTTACGTATTAAACCTGAAATGCATCACGTCGCCGTCGGCAACGGTGTAATCCTTGCCTTCGAGGCGCAGCTTGCCGGCATCGCGAGCGCCGGCTTCGCCGCCCAGCGCAACGTAGTCGTCATAGGCGATGGTCTCGGCGCGGATGAAACCCTTCTCGAAATCGGTGTGAATGACGCCGGCGGCCGCGGGCGCCTTGGTGCCGCGATGGATGGTCCAGGCGCGCGCCTCCTTCGGTCCCACCGTGAAATAGGTGATGAGGTCGAGCAGGGTATAACCGGCGCGGATCAGGCGATCGAGGCCGGCCTCTTCGAGGCCCAGCGTCTCCAGGAAGTCGACGCGCTCTTCGCGCGACAGCGTCGCGATCTCGGACTCGATCTTGGCGGAGATGACGACGGCGACGGCGCCCTCCTTCGCGGCCTGCTCTTCGACTGCCTTGGAGAAGGCGTTGCCGGTGGCGGACGAGCCTTCCTCGACGTTGCAGACATAGAGCACGGGCTTCGACGACAAGAGACCGAGCATCGAGAAGGCGCGCTCCTCCTCCGCCTTGCGCTCGACGAGGCGCGCGGGCTTGCCGTCGCGCAGCAGCACCAGCGTGCGGTTGACGAGGTCGAGCTGCTCCTTGGCGTCCTTGTCGTTGCCCTTGGCCTTCTTGGTGAGGTTGTCGACGCGCTTCTCGAGGCTGTCGAGATCGGCGAGCATCAGCTCGGTCTCGATGGTCTCGATGTCGGCAAGCGGCGCGATCTTGCCCTCGACATGGGTAATGTCGGAATCTTCAAAGCAGCGCACGACGTGCGCGATCGCATCGACCTCGCGGATGTTGGCCAAGAATTGGTTGCCGAGGCCTTCGCCCTTGGAAGCGCCGCGCACGAGGCCAGCGATATCGACGAAGGTCAGGCGCGTCGGGATGATTTGCGCGGATTTCGCGATCGCCGACAGCTTGTCGAGCCGCGGATCAGGCACCGCGACCTCGCCGACATTCGGCTCGATGGTGCAGAACGGATAGTTCGCCGCTTGCGCCGCAGCGGTCTCCGTCAGCGCATTGAACAAGGTCGACTTGCCGACATTGGGCAACCCGACAATCCCGCATTTGAATCCCATCGTGCCCTCTATCCGTAGTCGTCATGGCCGGGCTTGACCCGGCCATCCACGCCTTAACGCGCGGAACGAAGATCGTGGATGCCCGGGACATCTGGCGCGAAGACGCGCTTCGCGCTTCTGTCCGGGCATGACGGAGGAGGCAGAGCAAGCTAACCCTGCTTCTCTCCGTTGTCGTCCTTGGTCAAAAATCCCTTCGCCTGCATGGCGAGATGCACCTTGTTGGCGAAGGTCGCGTCCGCGCCCTTGGCGAGCAGCGCGGCGTGCTCGGCGACCGCGTCACACAACGTCCTCACCCACTCGTCGTCGGCCTTGGCGAAGTCCGCCAGCACATAGCTGTGGACCATCGCCTTGACGCCGGGATGACCGATGCCGAGCCGCACCCGGCGATACTCGTTGCCGATATGCGCCGAGATCGAACGCAGACCGTTGTGGCCGGCGATGCCGCCTCCGATCTTCACCCGCACCTTGCCCGGCGGCAGCTCAAGCTCGTCCTGAAACACGGTGACGTCGCCAGGTGCAATCTTGAAGAAGCTGGAGGCTTCCTGAACGCTGCGGCCCGACTCGTTCATGTAGGTCGTGGGCTTGAGCAGGATGACGCGCTCGGTCCCTAGCGTACCTTCGGAGGTCTCGCCCTGAAATCTGCGGCGCCACGGTGCGAAACCATGACGCCGCGCAATCTCGTCGACGACCATGAAGCCGATATTGTGCCGGTTGCGTGCATATCTCGCGCCGGGATTGCCGAGCCCAACAAAGAGTCGCATGACGCGGCGCGCCCCTCGCCTGGCGCGCGGTCAGAAGCCGCGCGCCAGCGCCTTGAGAGATTACTTCTTCTTGTCGCCGCCGGCGGGAGCCTTGGCAGCCGCTGCCGGAGCAGCACCCGCTGCCGGAGCTGCCGCGCCAGCCGCTGGCGCCGCCGCAGCCGCAGCACCCGGAGCCGCAGCACCGGCCGCAGCCGCAGCCGCCGCCTTCTGCTCTTCGGCGTAGCCGGAGGGCGGCACGATGGTGACGAGGGTTGCATCCTCACGCGTCAGCGCCTTCACGCCGGTCGGCAGCTTGACGTCGGACAGATGCAGGGAGTGACCGATCTCGAGCGAGCCGACGTCGGCCTCGATGTACTGCGGGATGTTCTCGACACCGCACTCAAGCTCGATCGCGTGAGCGACGATGTTGACGGTGCCGCCGCGCTTCACGCCGGGCGAGCCTTCCGCCTTCACGACATGCAGCGGGACGCTGATGCGGATGGTGGCGCCTTCGCCGAGACGCATGAAGTCGACATGGATCGGGAAATCCTTGACCGGGTCGAGGTGGAAGTCGCGCGGAATCACGCGGTGCTTCTTGCCTTCGAGGTCGATGTCCACAAGCGTGGTCAGGAACCGGCCGGCGAGGATGCGCTGGCGCAGTTCGCGATCGTCAACCGAGATCGGGAGCGGGGGCTGGTTGTTACCATAGATCACTCCGGGCACTCTCCCGGCGCGACGCTCAGCCCGGGCGGCCCCCTTGCCGCTCTTCGGACGTGCGGTCGCCTTCAATTCCTTGACGGTCGCCATAACGTTAAGTCCTTGTTTTTGCAAAAGTTAATGGGCCGCAAGGCGGCCCATGGTTTTCGCCGCAGCAAGCCTCCAGGGGTGCGGGGGCCGCGGACGTGGCGGGCTTTTAGCCGGAAGCTGCGGAAATGACAAGGAGAATGGGCGGCCGTCCGGGCTCCGGTAGCCCGGACGGAGCGCAGCGAAATCCGCGGTCGGTGTGGGCGGAACTAGTCCCGGATTGCGCTGCGCTCCATCCGGGCTACTTGAATACAGCTTTCAGGGTGTTCCGCCGAGCTTGGCCTCCAGCGCCGCGATCCGGTTTTTCAGGGCCTCGTTCTCCTCGCGGGCGAGGCGCGCCATGTCCTTGACCGCCTCGAACTCTTCGCGCTTCACGAGGTCCATGTCGCGCAGGAATTTCTCGGCCTGGGTGCGCATCACCGTGTCGAACTCGCGCTTGACGCCCTGGGCGGCACCGGCGGCGTCATTCATGAGGCGTCCGATCTCGTCGAAAAACCGGTTGGTGGTCTGTGTCATGGCGATCTCCGGATGCCTTTGCGCGAACTGAAGCCTGGGAAGACAATGGCAATCCGGACCCCGCCGATCAAGGGCCGGATGAGCGCCTGAGCCGTCCTTGTCATGCCCTGGTTTCCTTGCCATCGTACTGATTGGCTGGGCATAACAAGAATCACAAAGCGAAGCGCGAGACCATGATCGACCAGCAGATCGAGATCCCGACCAAGGACGGCTCGACCACCACCTTCATCACCCATCCCGAGCGCGGCGGCCCGTTTCCGGTCATCATCTTCTACATGGATGCGCCGGCGATCCGCGAGGAGCTGCGCGACATGGCGCGCAGGCTGGCGACGTCTGGCTACTACGTGATGCTGCCCAACCTCTACTACCGCTCCGGCGTGATGGAGATCGGGCCGGTGCCGCCAGACCCGAATGCGCCGGAACGCAAGCGCATGTACGAGCTGATGAACTCGATCAACATCCCCCTGATCATGGATGACACGCACGCGCTGCTCGCCCATGCCGAGGGTCAGGCGGCCGCCAACACCAAGCTGGTCGGGACCGTCGGCTATTGCATGAGCGGCCGTTACGCCATCAATGCCGCCACGCATTTTGCCGAACGTGTGAAGGCCGCGGCCTCGATCTACGGCACGCATCTGGCGACGGACGAATCCAACAGCCCGCATCTCGCGGCGAGCAAGACCAAAGCCGAGCTCTACTTCGCCTGCGCCGAGACCGACGTCTACGCGCCGCAGGAGATCATCGACAAAGTGAAGGAGGGCATGCACGCCGCCAAGGCCGAGGTCGAGATCTATCCGGGCACCCATCACGGCTTCGCCTTCCCCAAGCGCCCGGTCTATCACCGCGACGCCGCCGAGCGGCACTGGGAGCGTCTGCTGGCGCTCTATCGCCGCAATCTTGTCTAGAACCTGGGCACGATGCCGCTTCTTCTGATCAACTTTCCCTCCTTCGACCCGATCGCGATTGCGATCGGGCCGTTCGCCATCCGCTGGTATGCGCTCGCCTATATCGGCGGGATCGTAATCGGCTGGATCTACGCCCGCGCGCTGGTCAAGACCGACAGGCTGTGGAGCGGGCCGGCGCCGATCTCGCTGGTCCAGCTCGACGATTTCATCCTCTGGGTTACGCTCGGCATCATCCTGGGCGGCCGTACCGGCTATGTGCTGTTCTACAACCTGCCCTTCTTCATCGAGCACCCCTCCGCGATCCTCAAATTGTGGGAAGGCGGCATGTCCTTCCATGGCGGCTTCTTAGGCTGCGTCGTCGCGGTGATGTGGTTTGCTCGCCGGAACGGCATCTCGATCCTGTCGCTCGGCGACATCACGACCGCCGTGGGGCCGATCGGCCTGTTCCTGGGGCGCCTCGCCAATTTCATCAATGGCGAGCTATGGGGCCGCGCCGCCGATCCCAGCCTGCCCTGGGCGATGATCTTTCCGACCGGCGGCAACGTGCCGCGCCACCCGAGCCAGCTCTATGAAGCCGGCATGGAAGGCATTTTGCTGTTCACCGTGCTCGCGGTGATGATCCGCCTCGGTGCCTTGAAGCGGCCCGGGATGATCCTCGGCAGCTTCATCCTGATCTACGGCCTCACCCGGATCATCGGCGAGCATTTTCGCGAGCCGGACGCGCAGCTCGGATTTTTGTGGGGCGGGTTAACCATGGGCATGCTGTTGTCGATCCCCATGCTTATCGTCGGCGCCATACTTATTGTATTTGCGGTGCGACGCGGTGCGCCCAGACCGCTTCAAGCCATTCGTTAATTCATTTCGAGAAGACAGGCTGTGACCGACTCGCCGCTGCTGACCGAGATCAAGGCGCTGATCAAATCCTCCGGCCCGATGCCGGTGTGGAGGTACATGGAGCTGTGCCTGATGCATCCGCGTCACGGCTATTACATCTCGCGCGATCCACTCGGGCGCGAAGGCGACTTCACCACCGCGCCGGAAGTCAGCCAGATGTTCGGCGAGCTTCTGGGGTTATGGACGGCATCGGTGTGGAAGCAGATGGGCTCGCCGCAGCTGTTGCGGCTGATCGAGCTCGGGCCTGGCCGCGGCACCATGATGGCGGACGCGCTGCGCGCGCTGCGGGTGCTGCCGCCGCTCTACCAGGCGCTCCAGGTCCACATGGTCGAGGTCAATCCGGTGCTGCGCGAGCGGCAGAAGGCGACGTTGTCGAGCGTACGCAACATCACCTGGCACGACTCGATCGACGACGTGCCCGAAGGCCCTGCGATCATTCTCGCCAACGAATATTTCGACGTACTGTCGATCCACCAGATGGTGAAGCGCGAAAACGGCTGGCACGAGCGCGTCGTCGATATTGATGCGAACGGCAAGCTTCAGTTCGGCGCCGCCGCTGATCCGACACCGCGCTTCGACGTGCTGCTGCCGCCTTTGGTGCGGGTGGCGCCCGCTGGCGCGGTGTTCGAATGGCGGCCCGATGCCGAGATTATGAAGCTGGCAAGCCGCGTGCGCGACCAGGACGGAGCGGCGCTGATCATCGACTATGGCCACTTGCGCAGCGATGCCGGCGATACCTTTCAGGCGATCGCACGCCACACCTTTGCCGATCCCCTGAAGGCGCCAGGCCAGGCCGACGTCACCGCCCATGTCGACTTCCAGGCGCTGTCGCGCGCCGCCGAGGGCGTAGGCGCTCGCGTCCATGGCCCCGTGACGCAGGGCGAGTTCTTGAAGCGCCTCGGCGTCGACACTCGCGCCGCCGCCTTGATGCAGAAGGCAACGCCGGATGTCGCAACCGACATCGCCGCAGCGCTGAAGCGATTGACCGATACGGGCCGCGGCGGCATGGGCTCGATGTTCAAGGTGCTCGCCATCTCCGAACCGCGACTCACCTCGCTCGCGGCCCTGAGCGACCATGTTGAGGAAGGTGACGACGCATCATGACGCTTGGCACGACCCTTGGCTCCTCGCTGCTCTCGGCCGTGCCCGGCCTGCGCCACGCCTTCTTCACCCGCGAGGGCGGCGTCTCCAGCGGCATCTATGCCGCGCTCAATGGCGGGCTCGGCTCCAATGACGACCCAGCCCTTGTCGCGGAGAACCGCCGCCGCATGGCCGAGCATGTCGGTGTTCGGCCCGAGCATTTCATCAGCCTGCACCAGATCCACTCGCCCGACGTGCTCGTCACCGACGGCGCCTGGCCGAGCGGTCCGCGGCCGAAAGGCGATGCGATAGTCACGCGCACGCCTGGCCTCGCGCTCGGCGTCTCCACAGCAGATTGCGGGCCGGTGCTGTTCGTCGACCCGAACGCGCGGGTGATCGGCGGCGCGCATGCCGGCTGGAAGGGCGCGCTGACGGGCGTGCTGGAATCGACCATCGACGCGATGGAAAAGCTCGGTGCCGAACGCGGCCGCATCATCGCTGCGGTCGGCCCCCTGATCCGCCAGGAGAGCTATGAAGTCGGCAACGAGTTCGTCGCGCGCTTCATCGAGGTGGACGCGGACAACGCGGTGTTTTTCATTCCCTCCGTGCGCGAGGGCCACGCGATGTTCGATCTCGCAGGCTTCATCCGCATACGGCTGGAAGCCGCCGGCATCCTGATGATCGACGATCTCGGCCTCGACACCTATGCCGACGAGCGCTTCTTCAGCTATCGCCGCTCGGTGCACCGCAAGGAGCCGGACTACGGCCGGCACATCCATGCGATCGCGCTCGAAGCGTGAACACAACGGCAACACTGTGATTTCCGTCATTCCGGGGCGGCTCGAAGAGCCGAACCCGGAATCTCGCGCCACAACCTCCAGATTCCGGGCTCTCGCTACGCGAGCCCCGGAATGACTGCATTTGGGAGTGTGGCTCCCCCGCCCTAGACGTTAATGCATTTTAACGATATCGCTGCCCTCCATAATGAGGGAAGCGTCATCATTCTTGCGCCGCGCAGGCACGCGCGTGCTGGCGGCTATGTTGCTGGCGGCATCGTGCGCGCTTGGCGGCTGCGCCGGCGGCGGGGCGGCGAGCAACTCCTATGCGATGGCGCCGCCGAGCGGCGGCAGCGGGACCACGGTAGCCTTTGAATCCATCGACGGGCCGCCGCCGCAGGTGTTCGATCGCATGGTCGGCGTGCTCGACAGCGAATCGAAACTTCGCAGCCTGACGGTGGTCTCGCGCGAGGGCACCGCTGCCTACCGCGTACGCAGCTATCTCTCGGCTCAGGTCGTCCGCGGCAAGACCATGATAGCCTGGGTCTGGGACGTCTATGACGCCAACCAGCAGCGTGCGCTGCGCCTGTCCGGTGAGGAACCCGGCAGCAAGGCCGGTCGCGACCCCTGGTCGGCCGCCGACGACCTAGTCCTGCGGAAGATCGCTCAGGCCGGATTCAGCGGACTTTCCAATATGATCAACGGAACGCCGGCGGATTCTCCCGCCTTGCGGGGACCTGCGGTGGCGAGCGTGCTGCCGGGCCCGCTCGCACCGGATATGCCCGCCGCGGCGCTCGGCTACGCCGAGCGATAACCAGCGCTAAACCACGGCCCCAATACCCGGCCAAACCGTTGGCCCGACTCAGGATTTTCGCAGGGAAAACGTAGCACCCCGGGTTGCCAGTGCGGCCTCGGGCCTGATATTTGCTCGCCCGTCGAAACCGTGCTCCATGGGTATCCGAAATGTTGAACGTCGTGTCCAGCAAGGCGCGGGAGGAAGCGACCATGTCGGCCAAAAACGGCTCAATCAAGCTGGTTGCCGGCAATTCCAATCCGGCGCTCGCGCAAGCGATCGCGCAAGGCCTGCATGTGCCGTTGACGAAAGCGGTGGTACGACGCTTCGCCGACATGGAGATCTTTGTCGAGATCCAGGAGAACGTCCGCGGCTCGGACGCCTTCGTCATCCAATCGACCTCGTTCCCCGCGAACGACCATCTGATGGAGCTCCTGATCATCACCGATGCACTGCGCCGCTCGTCGGCGCGTCGCATCACGGCGGTTATCCCCTATTTCGGCTACGCGCGGCAGGATCGCAAATCCGGCTCCCGCACGCCGATCTCGGCCAAGCTGGTCGCGAATCTGCTCACCCAGGCCGGCGTCGACCGCGTCATGACGCTCGATCTGCATGCTACCCAGATCCAGGGCTTCTTCGACATCCCGGCCGATAACCTCTACGCCGCGCCGCTGATGGTGCGCGACATCAAGGAGAGGTTCGACCTCTCCAAGGTGATGGTGATCTCCCCCGACGTCGGCGGCGTGGCGCGTGCGCGCGGGCTAGCCAAGCGCATCAACACCCCGCTCGCTATCGTCGACAAGCGGCGCGAGCGTCCCGGCGAGTCCGAGGTCATGAACGTCATCGGCGACGTTGCCGGCTACACCTGCATTCTCGTGGACGACATCGTCGATTCCGGCGGCACGCTGGTGAACGCAGCCGATGCGCTGATCGCCAAGGGGGCCAAGGACGTCTACGCCTATATCACCCACGGCGTTCTCTCCGGCGGCGCGGCCGCGCGCATCGCCTCCTCGAAGCTGAAAGAACTGGTGATCACGGACTCGATCCTGCCGACTGATGCGGTGATCAAGTCGCCGAACATCCGCACATTGCCGATCGCAAGCCTGATTTCGGATGCGATCGCGCGCACGGCGGCGGAAGAATCGGTGTCGAGCCTGTTCGACTGATTTTCGCCTCTGCACCCTTGGGCGGGCTTTGTAGGGTGGGCAAAGGCGCGAAGCGCCGTGCCCACCTTTTTTGTTGCCGCGAAAGCGGTGGGCGCGCTTTCGCTTTGCCCACCCTACGCTAACCCGCCTCCGCAGCCACCACCCCGGCAAAAGACGCGAAGAACTCGCCGGCGAGCTTCGTGGCGGTGGAGTTGATCAGCCGCGCCCCGAGTTGGGCGAGCTTGCCGCCGATCTGGGCGTCGACATCATAATGCAGCACGGTGCTGTCGGCGCCGTCCGATTCCAGCCGCACTACGGCGCCGCCTTTGGCGAAGCCGGCGACGCCGCCGGAGCCTTCACCCGAAATGCGATAGCTGTTTGGCGGCCGAAGATCGGACAGCGTCACCTTGCCGCCGAAGGTTGCCTTCACCGGGCCGACCCTGAAGACGACGGTGGCGGTCATTTCATTCGGGCCGGTGACCTCGAGCGACTGACAGCCGGGGATGCACTGCTTCAGCACATCGGGATCGTTGAGCGCAGCCCAGACCTTGTCACGGGATGCGGGAATGCGCTGGCTGTCGGTCATCTGCATGGTCGGTCCTCTCCTTGTCTTCAACAGCGGCGGCGCGCTGGCCGCGGCGGCGCACCTGCGTGATCTCGGCGAGGATCGACATCGCGATCTCCTCCGGTGTGATGGCGCCGAGATCGAGCCCGGCCGGCGCCTTGACGCGATCGATCGCAGCGGCGTCGACGCCGTCCGCGATCAGTTTTGAGCGCAGTGCCGCCATCTTGCGGCGGCTGCCGACGAAGGCGTGATAGGCGGCCTCAACAGCGACCGCCGCCCGCAGCGCGACCTCGTCGCCCTTGCCTTGCGTCGAGACCACGACGAAGCGTTTTGCCTCGGTCAATTCGCTCAACCGGTAGCCGTCGATAAGCGTGTCGGCGTCGGGCTGCGAGGCGAGATCGGCCGACGGCGCTGCCAGCGTCACGTGAAAGCCGAGCGTGCGCGCCTGCGCCGCGAGCGACAGCGCCACCGGGCTCGCGCCGAGCACGACGAGCGAGGGATGCGGCAGCACCGGCTCGACGAAGATGTCCATGGTGCCCTTGCTCGGGCACATGTTGCTGGCAAAGCGGATACCGTCACGGCTCTCGCCCGGACTGACGCCGAGCTCGGCGAGCAGATTCTCCGGCTGCACCGAGACCATCCGCGGCACGCCATCGGCGAGCGCCTCGCGCGCCGCCATCAGCACCGCGCCACGGGCGCAGCCGCCGCCGATCCAGCCAGCGACGATGCGGCCGTCGGCCGCGATGATCGCCTTTGCGCCGGCTTTCGCCGCCGTGACCGACACGGTGCGCACCACGGTCGCGAGCACGAAGGCACGCTCGGCGGCCTTCATCTGCGCGACGAGATCGAGCACCTCGACATTCGCTGTCGCTTTACTGATCATTTGGGTGCCTCCGTCAGAGCTTCGCCAGATAGGGTTCGAGCGCGCACAGGCTTTGCAGCGTGTTGGCGGGCGCGTAGAGATCGACATGGGGCAGCGCGGCCTTGATGCCCCTCGCCTCCGGCGCGTAGCCATCCCACGCCATCATCGGATTGAGCCAGACGATGCGCCGGCAACGCCGCGACAACGCTGCCATTTCGCGTCCGAGCAATACCGCATCGCCGGTCTCGTAGCCGTCGGATACGATCATCACGCAACTGCGCGAATGGATCACGCGCTGCGCGTGCCAGCGGTTGAAGCTTTGCAGGCTCTCGCCGATCTTCGTGCCGCCGCCTGCACCCTGCGCCATGATCGAGAGGCGGTCGAGCGCGCGGCCGGCGTCCTTCTCCTTCAACGCATCGGAGACATAGGCAAGCCGCGTGTGGAACAGAAACGCCTCGGCCTCGTGGAATTCGTCGAGCACACCGTGGATGAAGCGTAGGAATACGGATGTGTAGGCGCTCATCGAGCCCGACGCATCAAGCAGCACGATCAGCCGCAGCGGCTTGTTCTTGCGCTGCCGCTTCACCAGGCTGATTGGCACGCCGCCATGGCTGATGTTGCGGTGGATGGTGCGGCGGAGATCGAGCCTGTGGCCGCGCCGCCGAGCAAGATCACGCCGTGTCAGCCGGGTGCGCATCACTTTTGCGAGCTGCGCCGCGGCCTCATGTGCCTGCGCGATCTGGTCGGGATCGCTGAGCTTGCGGAAGTCGACTTCGGCACGGTTCTCCGCACGCGAGGCGCCTTCCATCCGTCCCTCGCCGCCGAGCCCATCCGGCGCATCGTCGGATGACGGGATCTGGTCGGTCAGCGGCTGATCGCCGCCCTGTTCCGTCGTCGTATCCTGCAGGGTCTTGAGTGAAGGGCTGCTCGCGCCTTGCGTCGCGCCGATTATCCGCGAGCGCGAACGCACGCGCTTGCCAAGCCAGAACGCGTCGAACAAACCGTCGAATTTGTCCCAGTCGGACTTGCGCGCCGAGAACAGATGCTTGAACGCTGAACGCAAGAGGCCCGGACGCGCAGCATACCCCACCGACATCAGCGCCGCCGCGTCCTGCCCCTCTGCGAGCCCGACTCGGAATCCGGCGTCGCGCAGCGTACGCAGGAAGGCGGCAAGCCGCGTGGAGACGAGGCGGGAGACCTCGTTGAGGTCCTCGAATTCAGGGCTCGCGCCGCAGCAGCTCATGCGACTCTCCCGAGCAGGCGTTCCGTCACCTCGCGCGTGAAACGCGCGCGGTCCTCATGCGTCTTCAACAGGCAGATCAGCGTCTCATGCACGGTCTCGGGCGCATCGTGGAGATCGCTTATGTCGAGGCCGACAAGCGCTGCCGCCCAGTCCAGCGTCTCCGCGACACCAGGCACCTTCCGCAATTCCTCCTTGCGGACGCCTTCGACCATGCGTGCGATCTGGAGCGACATGGAGGGGCTTGCGCCCGCGATCCGCGCCAGGATGATGCGGGTCTCGCGATCGACGTCGGGATAATCAACATAGTGATAGAGGCAGCGCCGGCGCAACGCATCGGAGAGCTCGCGCGTGGCGTTCGAGGTCAGCACCACCTGCGGGATGGTGGTCGCCGGGATGGTGCCGAGCTCGGGGATCGAAACCTGGAAGTCGGAGAGCAGCTCGAGCAAGAACGCCTCGAACTCGTCGTCGGCGCGATCGATCTCGTCGATCAGCAGCACCGGCGGTTGCGCGCGGCGGATCGCGGCCAGCAGTGGTCGCTCCAGGAGGTACTTTTCCGAGAAGATCTGGTCCTCGATGCTATCAGTGCCGCGATGCGCCTGGATCGCCAGCAATTGGCGCTGGTAGTTCCACTCATAGAGCGCGGAGGACTGATCGAGACCCTCATAGCATTGCAGACGGATCAGCTCGGTCGCATGCACTTTGGCAAGCGCCTTCGCCACTTCCGTCTTGCCGACGCCCGCCTCGCCTTCCAGCAGCAGCGGACGCCGCAACAATTGCATCAGCGAGATCGCGGTCGCGAGCTCCGTGTCGGCGATGTAGCCCGACGCAGCCAGCGCCTGCGCGATCTCGTCACGGCCTTTCATCGCTACGCGACCGCTCCAAGCTGTTTCGCCGCCTTCCAGTTGCGCCAGTAGTCGTGCGGCATCTGGATGTGCGTCGCCCCCAGAAACGCGAACGCGTCGTTGACGGCGTTGGAGAAGGCCGGCACACCGCCGACATTCGGGCTCTCGCCGACGCCCTTGGCACCGATCGGATGATGCGGCGACGGGGTCACGGTGAAGTCGGTCTCCCAATGCGGTGTCTCGACTGCGGTCGGCATGAAGAAGTCCATGAACGAGCCGGTGACGACGTTGCCGGTGTCGTCGTAGCGGATCTCCTGCCCCATCGCGATCGCGAAGGCCTCGGTGAGGCCGCCATGCACCTGGCCCTCGATGATCATCGGGTTGATGCGGGTGCCGCAGTCATCGAGCGCATAGAAGCGCCGGACCTTGTACACGCCGGTATCGACATCGATATCCATCACGCAGAGATAGGCGCCGAACGGATAGGTCATGTTGGGCGGATCGTAGTAGGAGACCGCCTCGAGCCCCGGCTCCATGCCTGGCGGCACCGAGTTGTATGCCGCCCAGCAGATATCCTTCATCGACATGAACCTCTCCGGCAGGCCCTTCACCCGGAACCCATCGATGTCCCATTCGAGGTCGTCCTCGTGGACCTCGAGCTTGTAGGCCGCGATCATCTGCGCCTTGGCCTTGATTTTTCGGGCAGCCATCGCGATCGCGGCGCCGGCCACGGGCGTCGAGCGCGAGCCGTAGGTGCCGAGCCCATAAGGCGCGGTGTCGGTATTGCCCTCCTCGACCTGGATGTTGTCGGCGGGAATGCCGATCTCGGTCGCGATGATCTGGGCCCAGGTGGTCTCGTGCCCCTGGCCCTGACTCTTCGTCCCCATGCGCGCGATGCCGGCACCGGTCGGATGCATGCGGATCTCGCAGGAATCGAACATGGCGATGCCTAGGATGTCGCAATTCTTCGAGGGGCCGGCACCGACGATCTCGGTGAAGAAGGAGACCCCCAAGCCCATGATCTCGCGGGTCTCGCCGCGCGCAAACGCCGCGCGCTTGTCTGCCTGCTCCTTCCGGAGCGCAGCGTAGCCGGTTGTCTCCATCATCTTGCGCATCGCGGTGTGGTAGTCGCCGGAATCGTATTCCCAACCCAAGGCCGAGTGATACGGAAACTGCTCCGGCTTGATGAAGTTCTTCAGTCGCAGCTCGGCCGGATCCATGCCGAGCTTCTGCGCCAGGATGTCCATGGCGCGCTCGATGCAGTAGGCAGCCTCCGTGACGCGGAACGAGCAGCGGTAGGCGACGCCGCCCGGCGCCTTGTTGGTGTAGACGCCATCGACGGCGAGATGCGCTGTCGGGAAGTCGTAGGAGCCGGTGACGATGTTGAAGAAGCCGGCCGGCCATTTCGACGGATCGGCGCAGGCGTCGAACGCGCCGTGATCGGCGAGCACGTGGACGCGCAGGCCGGTGACCTTTCCATCCCTGGTCGCGGCAATTTCAGCGGTCATGTGATAATCGCGCGCGAACGAGGTCGCGGTCAGGTTCTCGATGCGGTCCTCGACCCATTTCACCGGCTTGCCGGTGACGATGGAGGCGACGGCTGCGCAGATGTAGCCGGGATAGGCGCCGACCTTGTTGCCGAAGCCGCCGCCGATATCGGGCGAGATCACGTGGATCTTTTGTTCCGGCAATTTCGCGATCAGCGACACCACGGTGCGGATCACATGGGGCGCCTGGAAGGTACCCCATATCGTCAGCTCGCCCTTGATCTTGTCGAAGGAGCAGACGCACTGGCAGGTCTCGAGTGGCGACGGATGGGTGCGGTGGTAGGAGATCATCTCCTTGATCGTCACCTCGGCCTTCCTAAAGGCTGCGTCGGTCAGATCCTTGTCGCCGACGGTCCATTCGAAGATGTGGTTGTGGTGCTTGCGCGGGCCGTGGGCGCCTGTGGTCTTGCCGGCGAGGTCCTCGCGCAGCACAGGCGCGTCCGGCGCCATCGACTTGAAGGGATCGACCAGCGGGGTGAGCTGCTCATACTCGACGACCACCTTGTTGACGCCGTCGTCGGCGGCATAGCGGTCGGTCGCGACCACGAAGGCGACCTCCTGGTTCTGGAACAGCACCTTGCCGTCGGCCAAAACCATCTGCACGTCGCCGGCAAGCGTTGGCATCCAGGCGAGGTTAACCGTCTTCAGCGTCTCGGCGGTGATCACCGCGAGCACGCCGGGGACCTTCAGTGCTTCGCTGTCGTCGATTTTCTTGACGCGCGCATGCGCGTGCGGCGAGCGGACGAAATCGCCGTGCAGCATGCCCGGCAGCTTGACGTCGTCGACGTAGTTGCCCTTGCCTTGGGTGAAGCGGATGTCCTCGACGCGCTTGCGCTTGCAGCCCATACCTTCGAGCGCGGCCGTGCGTTGTTCCCGCGTGGGAGTTAAGTCGTTCATTCCGCGGCCTCCTTGAATTCGATGCCGTTGAGCTTGGCAGCGGCGTATTGAATCGCCCTGACGATGTTCTGGTAGCCGGTGCAGCGGCAGATGTTGCCGGAGATGCCGATACGGATTTCCTCTTCGGAAGGCGAGGGATTCTCCTTCAGCAGGCGGTGCGCCCGCATGATCATCCCAGGCGTACAGAAGCCGCATTGCAGGCCGTGCATCATGCGAAACCCTTCCTGCAACGCCGACAGCGAGCCGTCGGCATTGGCCATGCCTTCGACGGTCGTGATGTCGCTGCCATTGGCCTGCACTGCGAACATGGTGCAGGACTTCACCGACATGCCGTCGATATCGACGGTGCATGCACCGCAATGGGTGGTCTCGCAGCCGATATGGGTGCCTGTCATCCCGAGGTTCTCGCGGATGAAATGTACGAGCAGCGTCCGCGGTTCGACGAGGCCTTCGACCTCGGCGCCGTTCACCTTCATGGTCACATGTGTTTTTGCCATTTGTCCCTCTCCTAACGCGCGCGGCCGGCGGCGCGTTGCAGCGCCCGCACGACCATGATGCCGCCGACATGCTTGCGATATTCGACCGGCCCGCGGGCGTCCGCCGCCGGCGACATGATTGCTTCCGCCGCAGCGGCCGCGTTCTTCAACGCAGCCATATCGAGGCTCGTGCCGATCACCGCGTTTGCCGCGTCAGTGGCGAGCAGCGGCGTCTCGTGGACATTGGTGAGCCCGATCGCGCAGCTCGCGACCTTGCCGCCCGCCATGGTGAGCACGACGGCTGCGGCCGCGGTCGCGTAATCGCCGACCTTGCGCTTGAGTTTTTCGTAGGCGTAGCCGTGGCCCGCGGCGGGCACTGGGACCGAAACAGCGGTGAGGATCTCGCCGGGCTCGAGCGCGGTGAAATAGGCGCCCTGGTAGAAATCGGCCGCCTTGACCTCGCGGGTGCCGTTCGCGCCTTCGAGGCGATAGGTCGCGCCCAGTGTGAGCATCAGCGCCGGCATGTCGTTGCCGGGATCGCCATTGGCGACATTGCCGCCGACCGTGCCGCGGTAGCGCACCTGCGGATCGGCGATCAAAAGCGCAGCTTCATGGAGGATCGGCACTGATCTTGCGGTCTCCTCGGAGGCGAGCAGATCATGCTGGGTGGTCATCGCGCCGATGACGAGGCTATCGCCGTCGCGGCGGATGCCCTTGAGACCGGCGATGCCGTGGAGGTCGACCAGATGAGCGGGGCTCGCCAGCCGAAGCTTCATCATCGGCACCAGGCTGTGCCCGCCGGCCAGCGGCCGTGCGTCCTCGCCAAGGTCGGATAGCAGTTTGACGGCGTCGGCAACGCTTGCCGGCCGGTGATAGCTGAATGCGCCCGGGATCATCGTCTCCTCCCAATCGTCCTTGCGCACGCTGGCGCGGACGTTGGGCCGGACCGTCTTCCTGAGCGGAGCGAGCCGCAATGGTTGGGGCACAAAGAGGGGGATTTCGCACGAAATGCGGACTAAAACGCACGAATTGCGTCAGCTTGCGCGACCCTTCCTCGCGGCTCGGGTCTACGCGTGTCGCCGCGTCGCCAGCCCCAACCTCGCTTTCACCTCGGCGATTTTGGCGCGACTCACGGGCACGCGGTGTGGGGACGGACCGTCGAGCTCGAGCACGGCGCCGTCGCCCTCCCTGCGGACGAGGGCGACATGGGGAATGCAGACGATGTGGCTGCGGTGCACCCGAAGAAACAGGCTGGGATCGAGCTGCGCCTCGGCCTCCGAGATCGACCACGGGCACATGCGCTCGCGGGTGCCGTCATGCACCCGTGTATAGTGGGCGTCGGCGCGGACACTGCGGACATTGGCGGTATCGATGAAATGCGTGCCGTCGGCGCCTTCGACCGGCAGGCGGGGGACGGGTGCCGCGCGCGGCGGCTGGCCGACGCCGCCGAGCGGCGCCGACACCGGCCGCAGTGGCGCTGCAACAGAAGCTGGCTCGGCCGGGAACGCGACTGCCGGCGCAGTGGGATCGCCGGCCATCGCCGGCACCAGGGTCTGCCGGCGCGGATCCGGCACCAGTGAGAGCAGGAAGCCGGCGGCGATCACGAAGCAAAGCACTGCCACCACGATGGAGAGGATTTGTTGCGACGCCGCAAGGCTGCCGCCGAGATGCTGATGCGCTTCACCTGTGAGCGGCATGAAATGCATGCCGTGCATGGCGGTGTAATGCATCCCGGACACTGCGACGCCGAAGGCGATCGCGCTCACGATCAGGCGAAAGCCTTCCTGCTGCGCGAGGAAGGCGCGCAAGCCGCCATAGGCGGTACCAATCGCCACCACGACCGAGAGCAGCACGATTGGTTCGTCATGCGCGATTGTGAACGGCCCGGAAAGGCCGTGGATGCCCACATAATGCATGCTGCTGATGCCGACGCCGAGCAGCACGGCCGAAGACATCACCCGCTTCAGCGAGGGCTCGCCGATCGAGACGAAGAACAGGGAGATGCCGACCACCAGCGCGCAGATCAGGAACGAGATGATGGTGGGCAGGACGAGATAGACGGTGTCCGGCGGCAGCGGCGCCGCCAGCATGCCGACGAAATGCATGGTCCAGATGCCGACGGCCAGAAATGCCGCCGCGCCCGCCAGCAGCACGCGGTTGCTGACGCCCGGCGTGTTGCGGATGCGCGCCGCAAGCGCAAAGCCGGTATATCCGCCCAGGCTCGCGATCGCGACGGAAAGCGCGACGAGATAGGGATCGTGTCCTTCGAACATGATCTTGCCGGCCGGCCCGTCTCCACGGCCCGGTCTCCTCCCGCCGCCGAGTTTATCAACGCGGCAGCGGGAATGACAATCAGCGGCGTGTGAGACGAAGGTTATACGATCCCCGCCGCGACCTGGCCGCGTAGCCGCTCCAGGCCGTGCAGCGTGTTGGCGCAGGCCTCGGCAACCTCCACGCCCTTGATCGCAAAGTGCTTGCGGAAGAAGTCGTAGTGCACCTCGGTCTCGTGGAATTGCTGCGGCGTCAGCACGGCGGAGAACACCGGCACCTCAGTACGCAGTTGCACGTCCATCAGCGCCTTGATCACGGTATCGGAGACGAACTCGTGGCGGTAGATGCCGCCGTCGACGACGAGGCCGGCCGCAACGATCGCGGTGTAGCGCCGCGTCTTGGCGAGAATCTGCGCGTGCAGCGGGATCTCGAACGAGCCCGGCACCTGGAACACGTCGACATGGGTGAGGTGCCGCGCCTCCGCCTCCTTCAGGAAGGCAAAGCGCGCCTCCTGCACGACATCGTGATGCCAGCAGGCTTCGACGAAGGCGACCCGTTGCGGCTTTGCGAAGCGGGGATGCTCACGCACCAACGGCTCGGGTGGAACCGGCGGAGGTTGGGTTTCCTGGGATGGTTGAAGCTGGGACGCTTCGACTTGCGGATCTTGCAACATCTGATTCATGGCTTTCCTTCTTAAGGACCAGAATCAGGGCATACGGAACGACAAACGGCCGCATCGTCGCGATGCGGACCGCCACCGACCGTTCTCTTTCATCCGGACTTTAACCGTCGGCTTCGGAGTCGCACCGAATCTGCTGACCCTTCCCCCTTGCGGAGGAAGGCGCTCGCGGGCTTGGACCTTTCGGCCCTTACCGCCGGTGGGGACTTTCACCCCGCCCTGAGAACATCGGCTGCTCGGAATGAACAACCTGGATCAAATATGACGCCGGCGGGCGGCCGCAGCAAGCGCCTTCGGCATCGCCAAACCGCATGGTCCCATGCCGCCGGGGCGGTCCGGGCGCCTCGTGGAACGGAATTTTGGGACTGCATTAACGATTGGCGCGCCGGTCGCTCAATCCGATTCCGATTTGTTCTCAAATTAATAATTGTGGCCGAGATGAGCTGTGGACGAGCCTGTCGGACCTTGTGGACGGACTCGCGACGGAGTTGCGCAGATTCCGCAAATCACATCAGTTGATCCCCGACAGGCCCGCGCGATCCGAGGGGATCGCCGCTAGCGACGTTAAGGGAGCGCGCGCCGGGCCAACCGCGTGCGTATCAAGACAACAATAAGGCAAGAGGTCGAGACGGCATGTCCCTGCTCGAAAGCAATATCGATTCCCGCAGCCACCCGCTCTCGGTGGTGGAGGACATCGCCGCTAGTAACAACTGGGCGTTCGAACGTTCCGGCGACGACGAGATCACCATCGTCTCGAAGGGGCAGTGGACCGACTATCAGCTCTCCTTCACCTGGATGAGCGAGATCGAGGCGCTGCATCTGGCCTGCGCATTCGACATGAAGATTCCGCTTGCGCGCCGTCCGGAAGTGCAGCGGCTGGTCGCCGCCATCAACGAGCAATTGTGGGTCGGGCACTTCGATCTGTGGACCCACACTGGCATGATCATGCACCGCCAGGCTCTGATGCTGCCGGGGGGGCTGACCGCATCGACCGCGCAATGCGAGGCCATGCTCGCCGGCGCCATCCACGCCTGCGAGCGCTATTTCCCAGCGTTCCAGTTCGTGGTGTGGGCGGGCAAATCGACCAGCGAGGCGATGGACGCGGCGATGTTCGACACGGCGGGCGAGGCGTAACGCACACCGCCTCCCCAAGGTCGTCCTGGCGAAAGCCAGGATCCATACCGCGTGATTTCACCGTATTGCACGACGCTTGTTGCTCTGCCCTCCATCCACTAGAACCACTCGGGGTAATGGGTCCCGGCTTTCGCCGGGACGACGCTGAGTGAGTGGCAATAGCGATGGCAAACAACAGCGCCTTGAAAGAGATCACCGGCACCATTCTCCTCGCCGGCGCAGGCAAGATGGGCGGCGCGATGCTGACCGGGTGGCTGGCGCAAGGCCTCGATCCGCGCCGCGTCGCGGTGATCGAGCCGCATCTGTCGCCGGAGATCAGCGCGCTCGCTGCGAAGGGCATTGCGCTCAATCCGGATGTGACGAGCGCCGGAAGCGTCGAGACGCTCGTCGTCGCGGTCAAGCCGCAATCCTTCCGCGAGGCCGGCGCCAAGCTGAAGCCCTATGTGTCCGCAGACACCTCGGTGGTCTCGATCATGGCGGGAACCACGATCGCCTCGCTGCAAGAGGTTTGCGGCGGCGCCGTCGTGCGCGCGATGCCCAACACGCCTGCCGCGATCGGCCGTGGCATCACGGTTGCCGTAGCTGCAAACAATGTCAGCAACAAGCAGCGCACAGTCGCCGACGCGCTGCTCCGCGCCACCGGCTCGGTCGAATGGGTCGAGGATGAAGGCCTGATGGATGCGGTCACCGCCGTCTCCGGCTCGGGCCCTGCTTACGTCTTCCTGCTCGCCGAAGAGCTCGCGCGCGCCGGCGTCGAGGCCGGCCTGCCGGAAGCGCTCGCAACCAAACTCGCGCGCGAGACCGTGTCAGGAGCAGGTGAGCTCCTGCACCGCTCGGAACTCGCATCGAGCACGCTACGCCAGAACGTCACCTCACCCGGCGGCACCACCGCCGCGGCGCTCGAAGTGTTGATGGGCGAGCCCGGTCTGCGCGAGCTGATGATCCGTGCGATTGCGGCCGCGACGCGTCGGTCGAAAGAGCTTGCCAAATAACTCGATGCCGTAGGGTGGGCAAAGCGGAGCGTGCCCACCATTTCTGTCGCACACTTGGAGAGATGGTGGGCACGGCGCAAGAGCGCCTTTGCCCACTCTACGGCATCGCCGCTTTACGCGTTCTTCTCTGACGCGCCGAGCCGCTTATTGAACGTCTCGACATTGACGAGGCCGCGAGCGTGGCGGCCTTCGCCGAGCTTGCGCGCGCCCTCGAACGCCTCGACCTCGAAGCGGATCACGCGGCGCTCGACCGCGATTACCTTCGCAGTGGTCCGCACCGTCGCGCCGACGAGGCTTGCCGCGAGATGGCGGATGTCGACCTCCGTGCCGACCGTGACCCAGCCCGGCTGAAGCGCAGAGCGAATCGCATCGCCCGCGGTCATCTCCATCTCCAAAATCATCATCGGCGTCGCATAGACCATCGGCATGCCGGGCACGAAATGCCCGACCGTGCGCTCCGCCGGCACAACCAGCGTGCGCTCCGCGCTCATGCCGATCTTGATGAACTCGCGTGCGTCCATGGTGCCTCACACACGATGTCGTCCCGGACAAGCGAAGCGCAGATCCGGGACCCATAACCACAGGATCAAATTTTGCGAAGGCTGCCGATTAACAGCTTACGCCCACAGCCACTCCCTGTGGTTATGGGTCCTGGCGTTCGCCAGGACGACGGCTGTGTTTGCCGCGCGAGCGAAGACTACTTCTTCGCGGCAGCCGCGCGCTCCACGAAAGTCTTGCCGCCCTTCATCTTGTGGCGAAGCGGAGCTTCGTTGATCTGGATGACGACGGCATCGGCATCGACGCCGAGATTCTTCACCAGCGCCTGCGTGATGTCGCGCATCATGCCGGCCTTCTGTTCGTCGGTGCGGCCTTCGGCCATGCTGATGGTGATCTCGGGCATCGTCTTCTCCCTGCGGCTTTCGCGAGGACCGGGCACATCCCGGTCATTCATGGTCGTTCGCATCAAATAGGACGCAGATGCCCGGGACAAGCCCGGGCATGACGGCTATCGCGAATAGCTAACCCCAGCTCACGTCATGGCGCGCCAGCACCTCGCGCACCTTCGCGACGAGGTCAGCCTCGCTGCACGAGAACTGCGCCGGGCGCGTCTCGCGCCATTCCTGGTTGGAGGCGATCGCGGCCGCGGCCTTGGCGCCTTCGATCAGATCCTTGATCTGCACCTCGCCGCGGGCTTTTTCATCGGAGCCCTGGATGATCACGCAAGGCGAATTGCGGCGATCGGCATATTTGAGCTGGTTGCCCATGTTCTTCGGGTTGCCGAGATAGAGCTCGGCGCGCATGCCCGCGGTGCGCAAGACGCTGACCATTTTCTGATAGTCCGCGACGCGGTCGCGATCGAACACAGTGACGACGACGGGCCCGAATTCGAGCCGCGTGTCGAGCTTGCCGAGCAGCGTCAGAGCAGCCTGAAGCCGCGACACGCCGATCGAAAAACCTGTCGCCGGCACCGGCTCACCGCGAAAGCGCGAGACGAGGCCGTCATAACGGCCACCGCCGCCAACCGAGCCGAAGCGAACCGGGCGCCCCTTCTCGTCCTTGGTGTCGAGCAGAAGTTCGACCTCGTAGACTGGGCCAGTGTAATATTCGAGGCCGCGGACGACGGAGGGGTCGATACGGATGCGACCATCGTCATATCCAGCCGAACCAACAAGCTCGCTGATTTGAGAAAGCTCGGCAATTCCCTCTCGCCCCAACGCATTGTCTTCGACACGCGTTTCGAAATTCGCGATCGTCACGGCGTTGCTCGATAATTGGCTTTGCGCGCCGGAGCCAGGTTCTCCCCACCCAGTGAAATTAACGATGCGAGATATTCCAACGTCGTCAAGGCCTGCCCCTTTGGTGAAGTCGCCCTTGCCAGGCTCACCGCCATCCCACCTGCCGGGGCCCAGCAATTTACAGACTTCGTCCAAGGAAAATTTGTCCAGCTTGTCGATCGCTCTAAGTACCGTAAGCCTACGTCCCGCATTCTCTGCGCCCGCAAGTCCAACGGTCTCCATCAGACCATCGAGCATCTTGCGATTGTTCACCTTCACCACGTAGCTGCCACGGGGAATCCCCAGCGCTTCCATAGCGTCGGCGGCCATCATGCACATTTCGGCGTCGGCGGCCGGCGTGGCCGAGCCAACCGTGTCGGCGTCGAACTGCATGAACTGGCGAAAACGGCCGGGGCCGGGCTTCTCGTTGCGGAAGACGTAGCCGGCGCGGTAGCTGCGATAGGGCTTTGGCAGCGTGTCGAAATTCTCGGCGACGTAACGCGCGAGCGGCGCGGTCAGGTCGTAGCGCAACGAGATCCACTGCTCGTCATCGTCCTGGAACGAGAACACGCCCTCGTTCGGACGGTCCTGGTCCGGCAGGAACTTGCCGAGCGCGTCGGTATATTCCATGGCCGGCGTTTCCACCGGCTCGAATCCGTAGAGTTGGTAGACGGCGCGGATCTTCTCGACCATCTGGCGCGTGGCCTTGATCGCAGCAGGATCGCGATCCTCCAGCCCGCGCGGCAGGCGCGCCTTCAGTTTCAGGGGTTTTTTGGGTTTTTCGGCCATGCGCGGCGTTTACCAGCCGACGCGCCATGCGGCAACCCGGTCGGTGCCCCCGCCTACGGCTGCTCCATCCGCGCCCGCAGCGCGTCGGCGTCGGCCTTCGGCATCGATTTGAGGAGCGGCTTGATGGTCTCGCCGCCGACGATCTTGTCGTTGCGCATGAACATCCAGTCCGAAATGTCGGCGTCGGCGAACTCGACGAGGTCGCCTTCCCGCTTGCCCGGCAGGTCGCGCGGGCGGTTGGCGAACCGTCCGGAATAGGTGCCGTTGGGAAGCTTCTTCACGTCGTCCATCCAGATGTGCTCGGCGCTGTTGCGGCCCGCTGTCGGGAAGCGCACCTTCAGGGAATGCCCGGTCTCCGTCGGCTTTGGCGCATCGTAGGACGCCCAGAACGTCGGCAGCGTATTGCGCGCACGGGCGATCGCGGCGTTCATCTCGGGATTGCTGGAGCGGACGTCGATAACCGGCGAACGGTCCTGGGCCCCGACCTCCGGCACGGGGCCGATCGCCAGAATGCCGAAGACCGAGATGCCGGTGATGGCAGCGAGCACTGCCCATTTCAGGGGTTGAGTGAGCGTGGGAGCCATGATCGCGCTGTCCAAATGCCTCGTTGTCTGGGGCTTTGTCGCGCGGTCGCGTGAGTGCGTTCATAAGGGTCCGCACGTGCGGCAAGACTCGTCATGGCCGGGCTTGTCCCGGCCATCCACGCGCTTCTGCACGGGCGACGCTAACGACGTGGATGCCCGGGACGAGCCCGGGCATGACGGAGAATGCTGCTGGAACAGAAGCCCCAACGAAACGTGGGAGAGCGGCGGAAAGATTCCGCCGCCACTCAAACGACCTTTCGGATCCAGTCGTGCGGGTCGTTGGTCCGGCCGTACTGGATGTCGACGAGCTGCTTGCGCAGCCCCATGGCGACCGGGCCGGCGGCGCCACCGCTGATGAGGAAGTCGCCGCTCGCCGAGCACACCTTGCCGATCGGCGAGATGACGGCGGCGGTGCCGCAGGCGAAAGCCTCCTTCAGCTTGCCGCTGGCCGCATCCTTGCGCCACTGGTCGATCGCGTAGGGCTCCTCGCGCACCACCGTGCCGGCGTCCCTGGCAAGCGCGATGATGGAGTCGCGGGTGATGCCCGGCAAAATGGTGCCGAGCGGCGGGGTGATCAGCGAGCCGTCGTCGAACACGAAGAAGATGTTCATGCCGCCGAGCTCCTCGATATAGCGGCGCTCGACCGCATCGAGGAACACGACCTGGTCGCAGCCATGCTCGATGGCTTCGGCCTGCGCGCGCAGGCTCGCGGCGTAGTTGCCGCCGCACTTGACGGCGCCGGTGCCGCCGACCGCGGCACGCGTGTAGTTCTCCGACACCCAGATCGAGACGGGCGCAGGCCCGCCCTTGAAATAGGAGCCGACCGGCGAAGCGATCACGGCAAAGATGTATTCCGCCGACGGCTTCACGCCGAGGAAGACCTCGTTGGCGATCATGAATGGCCGCAAGTAAAGGCTGCCCTCGCCGCCCGGGATCCAGGCGCGGTCGATCCGCACGAGCTGCTCGACCGCGTCGATGAAGACGTCCTCGGGCAGCGGCGCCATTGCCATGCGCTCGGCCGAGTTCTTGAATCGCCGCGCATTGGCGTCGGGGCGGAACAGGTTCACGCCGCCGTCGTCGCGCTTGTAGGCCTTGAGGCCCTCGAAGATCTCTTGGGCGTAGTGCAGGACGGCGCCGGCCGGATCGAGCTGGAAATTGGCACGGGCTTCGACGTGCGCATCATGCCAACCGCCCTTGGCCTGGCTGTAGCGGACCACGGCCATGTGGTCGGTGAACACCCGGCCGAAGCCAGGGTTTTCAAGCTTTGCCGTGCGCTCCGCCTCGGAGGTCGGAGTGGTGGCAGGCTGGATTTCGAATTTCAGACTCATTTTTCCCTTGCCTCCCGCTGTCGCAATCGGCGCGCGGAATCGCGCCGGCCTGCCTCTTTCGGGCTTGATAACTTAACCAGGTCTGGCCCCGACCGTGACCAGCCTTGTTACGGCCGGTTTCCCGTGGCCAGCATGTCGCGACAGGACATGCTTTTGCGGAGGGCGGAAGTCCAGTATGTTTTGCCGACATGCCGCTCGACAATCGCACGGTAGATCTGGTCCGGCCGGCGCTGCCTGTCCGGCACTTCCCCGGCCGCTTTGGACAACATCATTCCCGAACGAAGCGATCTAAAATTTCGTCCGGGCCGATCGTTTTGTAACATTGAACCCAAGATACGTCAATATGCCTGACATAAATTTCGCACACCCCTCCCCCGATGCCGCCGAGACCAAGCCGGCAGCAAGCGATGCGGGCAATTTGCGCTGGGATATCATCGAGCTCCTGTTCTTCGCCTATCGCGATTTCGTTGGCGATCCCGACCAGGAACTGGAGGCGTTCGGCTTCGGCCGGGCCCATCACCGCGTCATGCATTTCGTCTACCGCTATCCCGGCCTCAAGGTCGCCGACCTGCTCGACGTCCTGCGCATCACCAAGCAGTCGCTCGGGCGCGTGCTCAAGCAACTGCTCGATGAGGGCTATATCGTGCAGAAGACCGGCGATAACGACCGCCGTCAGCGCCTGCTCTATGCGACACCGAAGGGCGAGGCGCTGGTGCAGAAGCTCGCCGGACTCCAGACCACGCGAATCAACCGGGCACTCACCGAGATCGGCCCGCAGGACGCCGAGACCGTGAAACGCTTCCTGCGCGCGATGATCGACCGCGAGGATCCCGACAAGGTGCTGGAGACGATCTTCGCCAACGTCAACCAAGCCACAAAGGAGTGACCGTGCCGCTCGCAGCCACGCTCGCCCGTCCGCCGGTGGAGCCCGCCGACGACGCACCGCATATCCTGCTCGTCGACGACGACCGCCGCATCCGCGATCTTCTGTCGCGCTTCCTCGCCGCAGAAGGCTATCGCGTTTCGACCGCCGCCAGCGCGAGCGATGCCCGCGCCAAGCTCATGGGCCTGCATTTCGATCTGTTGATCCTCGACGTCATGATGCCCGGCGAGACCGGCTTCGAACTCGCCCGCTTCATCCGGACATCCTCCTCGGTGCCGATCGTGATGCTGACGGCGCGCCACGAGGCGGAAGCCCGCATCGAGGGCTTGCAGATCGGCGCAGACGACTATGTGGCAAAGCCCTTCGAGCCGCGCGAGCTTGCACTGCGTATCAACAACATCCTCAAGCGTACCGCCCCGCCGCAGGTCACCACGATCGAGAAGATCGCGTTCGGCCCTTACGTCTTCCATCTCGATCGCGGCGAATTGCGCCAGGGCGAGGAGGTCATCCACCTGACCGACCGCGAGCGCGAGATGCTGCGCATCCTCGCGGACAGCCAGGGCGAGACGGTGCCGCGCGCAGCCCTGACCGGCAATGGCAGCGTCAACGAGCGCGCGGTCGACGTGCAGATCAACCGCCTGCGCCGCAAGATCGAGCGTGACCCCGCCAATCCGCTGTTCCTCCAGGCGGTGCGGGGCATCGGCTACCGGCTGGTGGCCTCGCCATAGAGACCGGATGAAGCGGACGCGATGAGTACAATCGATACCGGCCTGACGCTGCTGAGGAGCGCCGCCGACCGCGTGTCCGCAGCCAATGGCTGGATGGGCAACGCGTTCAAGGGCTGGATGCCGACCGGCCTCTATGCCCGCGCACTCCTGATCATGATCGTCCCGATGGTGGTGCTGCAATCGGTAGTCGCCTTCGTGTTCATGGAGCGGCACTGGAACACGGTGACACGAAGATTGTCGGCAGCGGTGGTGCAGGACGTCGCCGCGCTGATCGACGTCTACAAGGGCTATCCGCAGGACAAGGACCGCGACCAGATCCGACGCATCGCCCAGCAGCGATTGGGGCTGGTGGTGGACTTCCTGCCCGCCGGCGACATGCCGCAGCCAGGACCAAAGCCGTTCTTCTCGCTGCTCGACCAGACGCTCTCGGTGCAGCTCGGCCGCCAGATCGGACGCCCGTTCTGGATCGATACCGTCGGCCGCTCCAACGTCGTCGAGATCCGCATCCAGCTCGACGACGCCATCATGCGCGTGTTCGCGCAGCGTAGCGCGGCTTATGCTTCGAACTCGGAGATTTTCCTGTTCTGGATGGTCGGCACTTCGTCGATCCTTTTGATCGTTGCCGTGCTGTTTCTGCGCAACCAGATCAAGCCGATCCTCAAGCTTGCGGACGCTGCCGAAAGTTTTGGCAAGGGCCGCGATGCGCCCCACTTCCGCCCGCGCGGTGCGCGCGAGGTCCGGCGTGCCGCAATGGCGTTTCTGGAAATGAAATCGCGCGTCGAGCGTTCGATCGAGCAGCGCACCGCGATGCTGGCCGGCGTCAGCCACGATCTGCGCACCATCCTGACTCGCTTCAAGCTGGAGCTGGCCCTGATCGGCGACAATCCCGAGCTCGAGGGCATGCGCAAGGATGTCGACGAGATGTCGATGATGCTCGAGGACTACCTTGCCTTCGCGCGCGGCGATTCCGGCGAGCAGTCGCAGCCGACCGACATGGCGCAGGCGCTCGAGGAATTGCGCAGCGATGCCGAGCGCCACGGCCACACCGCGACCGTCGCGTTCAATGGCCTGCCCGTGGTGACGGTGAAGCCGGCCTCGTTCAAGCGCTGCCTCGCCAACCTCGTCACCAATGCGGCGCGCTACGGCAAGACGATCGCCATCACCGGCCAGCGCGATCACCGTTACCTCACCGTCACCATCGACGACGACGGGCCCGGCATCCCCACGCATTTGCGCGAGGAAGTGTTCAAGCCGTTCTTGCGGCTGGACAACGCCCGCAACCAGGACGAAGGCGGCACCGGCCTCGGCCTTGCGATCGCCCGCGACATCGCCCGCTCGCATGGCGGCGACATCACGCTCGGCGACAGCCCGATGGGCGGATTGCGGGCGTCGGTGCGGATACCGGTGTAAGCTGCGTGGCCCGGATGGAGCCCAGCGCATCCGGAATTCTGCTGGGCGACGACAGACCGGCCCCGGATTTCGCTTTCGCTCCATCCGGGCTACAAGCCAAAAGCGCGATGAGATTCGGCTGAATCATCATCGCGCTTTAGGTTGTTGTTTGAGCATGATCTTTTCGGAAAACCGCTTCACACTTTTCCGGATCATGCTTTAGCTACTTCGGCAGCAGATCCTTCAGCTTCGCGGCGTCCTTGACGTTCATCTTGAAGCCGCCGGGCATCACGATGTCGCCGGGCTTCTGGTCCGCCTTGCACGGGCCGAGCCACTTGGCCTCGATCGTCGTAGTCGAGTCGTGCCCGGCAGTTCCGGCAACGCCGCCCTGGATGTGCGCGGTGCTCTTCACCGTATAGGCAGTGTTGAAGTCGCCGGTGATTTCGGCATGCGAGGTCGTGGTGGCGCCAGCGACGTTGCAGACGGAATCGCTGACGTAACCGCTGGCGGTCTTCTGGATGTCCTGCTTGGTGCAGATCTGCTTGGCCATCGGGGAGACGTTGTTGTTCATCTCCTTGTCGACGCTCTCGTCGGTGCAGTGCTGCATGGTCATTTCCGGCATCGGCCCGCCGGACCGGAGCATCTTCATTTCCCAGAGGCCGGCCTTGCGCACCGGCAGATCCACCGCATGCGCAACCGTCGTCGCCGACACCGCGAGCGCGAAGAGGCTAACGCAGAAAACAACAGGCCCTCGCGTCATGCGCCAAACTCCCGGTCGCCGCTTGCGGTCTTAAAGGATCAGTAAAGCGTGCGCAGCGGCTGCTCGGTCGCGCCATACGGCACCCAGCGGCAGGAGAAGGAGATGTAGCCGCCATCATAGGGCTGCACGGCGAGGAATTTCACCACCTTGCCGTAACGCGCGCAGTGGTCGACCGCGACTTGCCGCGCATCGACCTGAGTCGCCATCGAATAGGCGATGATGCCGCCGGTGTCGTTGCCCTTGAAGGGGGGCAGCGGGAGGATGTCGGCGCGCGCCGGCGCACTCGCCAGCAGTCCCGAGACAACCAGGCTGGCAACAAGGCTCGCGGCCGCAATGATTCGCATTCCCGTCACTCCATTTGGCTGGCGCCAGTCTACGGCGCCGCGAGCGCGCTGAAAAGAACGGAAGGCCTGCGGAACGCGGTCTTACGTGTAACTCGTCGGCGAGTGTTGCCGTGCTGCACTTGACCTCTCCTCCCCTTCACGGCACGGTCGGGTGCCTGTAGCCATGCCTCCTGGATTGCCCATGCGCGACCTCGCCACCTCCCTGAAATCGCTCCGCTTTGCCGCGGTCTTCGGCCTCGTTCTGGGGGCGCTGTCGCTCAGCGAGGCCAAGGCAGCCAATCCGCTGGAGCTGAACTTCTGGCTGGATGGGCCGCGCTATGACGGCCGCGTCGCCGACTGCGACAAGGCGCTGCCCACGATTGCCACCCAGTTCTGGGAGAAGGAAAGCTCCTTCTGGAATTCTTCGTTGAAGATCACGGGCTTCGCCGGCATCCACGAGACCGCCTTCCGGCCCTGGCAGTCCGACAACATTCCGCGCCGCTATTGCACGGGCGAGGCCATGCTCAGCGACGGCAAGGTGCGCAAGGTGCATTTCTCGATCATCGAGGACGGTGGCTTTGCCGGGTTCGGCCAGGGCGTCGAATGGTGCGTGGTCGGTCTCGACCGCAACTGGGCATACAATCCCGTCTGCCGGTCGGCAAAACCCTGATTCGGGCGAATCGTACGCGCCAAAGCGGCGGCGTCAATTTTGTTCTTGAAATGTTCTTGCCGCCTGCTAGGCTCTCTTGCACAGTCTAGTTGAAAGGCGTCGCCATGTTTTATTCCAGATTGCATTCCCTGTCCCGTTTCCTGATCTCCCTCCTGCTCACCGCAGGCCTCGTTGCGCTGGCGGGCAACGCAATGGCGCAGGACAAGCGGCAGAATGCGCCCGGCGAGTTTGATTTCTACGTGTTGTCGCTGTCCTGGTCGCCGTCGTTCTGCGAGGAGGCAGCCGAGCGCGGCGGCCGCTCCCAGATCCAGTGCGGAGGACGGCCCTACGCCTTCGTGGTGCACGGCCTGTGGCCGCAATATGAGAACGGCTTTCCGGAATTCTGCCAACGGCCGGCGCCGCGGCTGAACCGCAACATCGTCTCTTCCATGCTCGATCTGATGCCGGCGCCGGGGCTGATCTTCAACGAATGGGACAAGCACGGCACCTGCTCGGGCCTGACGGACCGCAATTACTTCGAGACCATCCGGAAAGCGCGCGCGGTCATCAAGATTCCTGCCGAATACCTCGATCTGTCGCAGCCCAAGACCGTATCGCCCGCCGATGTCGAGGAGGCCTTCATCAAGGCCAATCCGGGTCTGAGCAGCTCCGGCGTTTCGGTGACGTGCAACCGGACACGGCTGTCGGAGGTGCGCATCTGCCTGAACAAGGACCTGCAATTCCGTTCCTGCGAGGAGCTCGACCGCCGCGCCTGCCGCCGCGATCAGGTGACGATGCCGCCGATCCGCGGCGGTTGAAATCGCAGGTCTGCATCCTCGTGATTGCGGAACGACGCGAGGCGCCTTGTGCGCAACGACAGCAGTTACTTTCATCGCCCGATGTCGTAACTGTCCGAGATGAACTACCGCCACGCCTTTCACGCCGGCAGCTTCGCCGATGTCATCAAGCACATCGTGCTGGCGCGTATCCTGATCTACCTCCAGGACAAGCCGGCCGCATTCCGCGTCATCGACACGCATGCTGGCGCCGGCCTCTACGATCTCGAAGGCGAGGAGGCGCGCCGCAGCGGCGAGTGGCTGACCGGCATCGCGCGCGTCATGCAGGCACGCCTGACCAACGAGGTCGCCGCACTCACAAAGCCGTATCTCGACATCGTCCGCGCCTTCAATCCACGCGGCGAATTGAAGACCTATCCCGGATCGCCGCTGATCGCGCGTGGCCTGTTGCGGCCGCAGGACCGCCTCGTCGCCTGCGAGCTCGAGCCGAAGGCGCGCAAGGCGCTGATCGATGTGCTGCGCCGCGACACGCAGGCGCGCGTGGTCGATCTCGACGGCTGGGTTGCGCTGCCGGCCTTCGTGCCGCCGAAGGAGCGGCGCGGTCTGGTGCTGATCGACCCACCCTTCGAGGCCAAGGACGAGTTCGAGCGGCTCGGAGAGACATTCTCGGAAGCGTTCGCAAAGTGGCCGACCGGCATCTATGTGATCTGGTATCCCGCCAAATCCAGGCGCGCGACCGACGCGCTCGCGCAACAGGTGGCGCGGGCCGCAGCCGCAGCCAAACCTCAGGGCAAATGCCTGCGGCTCGAATTCAGCGTCGCACCGCAAAGTACCGACGCGCCACTCGTCACGACAGGGCTGTTGATCGTCAACCCACCCTTTACGCTGCAGAGCGAGCTCAAGACCATCCTGCCGGAGCTCGAAAAGCCGCTGGGCCAGGGCGGCGCGGCCCGTTTCCGCCTGGAGGTACCAAAGCCCTAAAGTAGTACACCTATTGGGAAAACTATGCATGAACGGTAGTCAATCCGCAAAGAACCGTATTATGCTGTGCCCCGTGACTGGCTTTACGTTCCGCTTCCGCGAATGGTTGCGGCGGAGTGAAGGCCTAACAAGGATCCAGGCGGACTGACGCGTCCGCCCAAGGGTGGCCAGCTCCCCGGGCTCGTATGTCCGGTCATGCCGAGGTGCGGGACTGCATCACGGCGGAGGAGCAATGCGGGGGAGGAGTCCCGATGGCCATGACGGGCACGGTTAAGTTTTTCAACGGCGAGCGCGGTTACGGCTTCATCAAGCCGGACGACGGCGGTCGCGACGTCTTCGTTCACATCACGGCGGTGGAGCGGGCGGGACTGAAGGACCTCACCGAAGGACAGCGTATCACTTTCGAAGTCGAGCCGGACAAGAAGGGCAAGGGACCCAAGGCGGTCAACCTGGTGATCCTTTCTTAGGCGAAGCCTGACGCAAAAAAGTCCCGGCGCGAGGCCGGGAGATTTAGGTCCGGTATTTTCTTCTTAGCTATCAGAAGTGATAGTTCACGCCTGCGCGCACCACGCTGGCGCTATAACCGTTCGACACGCCAGTGATCGCGAACTGGCTCGAGGACAGATCGAGGAAGAGATATTCGATCTTGGCGCTCCAGTTCTGCGCGATGCCGAACTCGGCGCCGACACCTGCAGTCCAGCCCGCCGTGGTGTGCGATTCCGTCCAGCCGAAAGTCTCCGCACGCAACTCGCCGAAGGCAAGACCGGCAGTGCCATAGAACAGGATGTTGTTGAAGGCGTAGCCGGCGCGACCGCGCAACGTTCCGAACCAGGGATTGGAGAACTTCCACGGCGCGAACGTATCGTCGGCGCCGGCCGCCTGGATATCGCCTTCCAGGCCGAACACCCACGGGCCGTTCTGGAAATTGTAGCCGGCCTGGATGCCGCCGACGAAGCCGGCCGGCTTGGCGGGATTATTGCCGACCGAACCCCATTCATAGCCGAGATTGGCGCCGAGATAGGGACCGGCCCAGCTATAGGCATTGAGCGGCTGGTTGACGGTATAGGGTGCACGCTGCCCGTAATTGAGATCGGCGGCCTCTGCCGAAGCGCTCCAGCCCGCTGCAACCAGAGCCACAGCGCCCATAACGAGCCTCTTCATCACACACTCCAACGCAACCGCCGCAAGGCCATCGCGGTCTGCATGCACCGGCGCGCAAGGCAAAACCGCATGGTTACGGAACCAAGAACTTTTCGCGTAGGATTTATCGAGAGTTTTAAGTTAAAGGGTTGTTAAGCGCGGTTACCGCCCGCTTAACAGTCTTAAGGAAGCGTTACCGGGAACACCGCGCGCGGTCCACTTGGCCAGCCCCGGTGAAACTTCAAATCGGCACTCCCAGCGCCTAAATTCGCAATATGGATCACGATTCCTCCGACACCCCGGACACTGCGCGCGCGCGGAAGGTGCGGCGCGGCCCAGCGCCGGACGTCTCGCCGCAGGCGCTGACGCCGCCCGACGTCGATCCCGCGACGAATGGCGGCGACGACGAGGACGAGGCGCGGCTGCCGGACATCCTGGAAGAGACCGGCGCAGTCGGCGAAGGCCCGCTGGCGACCGGACATGACGCGATCGAGCGCGCGGTGCGGTTAGCCCCCACCTCGGCGGGCGTCTATCGCATGCTCAATGCGAACAACGACGTGCTCTATGTCGGCAAGGCCAAGAACGTCAAAAAACGCCTCTCCAACTACGCGCGCCTTAGCGCGCCGCAGCCGGCGCGCATCTTGCGCATGATCGCGGCGACGGTCTCGGTCGAAATCGTCTCGACCACGACCGAGACCGAGGCGCTGCTGCTCGAGGCCAACCTCATCAAGCAGCTCCGGCCGCGCTTCAACGTGCAGCTCCGCGACGACAAGTCGTTTCCCTATATCCTGATCACCGGCGACCATTGGGCGCCGCAGATCCTCAAGCACCGCGGCGCGCAGACCCGGCCCGGGCGCTATTTCGGCCCGTTCGCTTCCGCGGGCGCCGTCAACCGCACCATCACCGCACTGCAACGCGCGTTCCTGATCCGCTCCTGCACCGATTCGTTTTTCGAAAGCCGCAGCCGGCCCTGCCTGTTGCACCAGATCCGCCGCTGCGCCGGCCCCTGCACCCGCGAGATCGACTTCACGGGCTATGCGACGCTGGTGCGCGAAGCGACCGACTTCCTCTCCGGCAAGAGCCACGCCGTGAAGCAGGAGCTTGCCGGCGAGATGGAGAAGGCCTCCGGCGAGCTCGAATTCGAGCGCGCCGCGCTCTATCGCGACCGTCTCGCCGCGCTGTCGGCGATCCAGTCGCAGCAGGGCATCAATCCGCGCACCGTGGAAGAAGCCGACGTGTTCGCGATCCACCAGGAGGGCGGTTTCTCCTGCGTCGAGGTGTTCTTCTTCCGCACCGGGCAGAACTGGGGCAACCGCGCCTATTTCCCGCGCGCGGAGAAGACGTTCACACCGGAGGAGGTGCTCGGCTCGTTCCTCGCGCAGTTCTACGACGACAAGCCACCGCCAAAGCTCATCCTGCTCTCGCACGAGATCGAGGAAAGCGAGCTGCTTGCCAACGCTCTGTCGATCAAGGCCGGCCACAAGGTCGAAGTCTCGACGCCGAAACGCGGCGAGAAGAAGGAGCTCGTCACCCACGCTCTGACCAATGCGCGCGAAGCGCTGGGGCGGAAGCTCGCTGACACGGCGACACAGAGCCGGCTGCTCGAAGCGATGGCCGCCACCCTTACCCTGCCCCATCCGCCGAAACGCATCGAGGTCTACGACAACAGTCATCTCCAGGGCACCAATGCGGTCGGGGCCATGATCGTCGCAGGGCCCGACGGCTTCGTGAAGAACCAGTACCGCAAGTTCAATATCAAGTCGGAAGGGCTCACGCCCGGCGACGACTATGCGATGATGCGGGAAGTCCTGCAGCGCCGCTTCAAGCGGCTGCTCAGTCCGCCCGAAGAAACTACGAAGGCCAAGGACGACGACTTCCCGCAATGGCCCGATCTCGTGATCATCGATGGCGGCCGCGGCCAGCTCAACGCCGTCCGGGAGATTTTCGAGACCCTCGGGCTCACCCAGGTATCACTGATGTCGGTCGCCAAGGGGCCGGAACGCGACGCCGGGCGCGAGACGCTGTTCATGCCGGAACGCGAGGCGATCAAGCTCGAACCGCGCGATCCCGTACTCTATTTCATTCAGAGGTTGCGGGACGAGGCCCACCGCTTCGTCATCGGCTCGCACCGCAAGCTGCGCAAAAAGGACATCCGCGAGGCCGGTTTGCAGGAGATCCCGGGCATCGGCCCGTCACGCAAACGTGCCTTGCTGCATCATTTCGGAACCCTGAAGGAGATCGAGCGGGCGTCGATCGCCGATCTCGGCAAGGTTCCGGGAGTGAGCGCGGAAAGCGCCCGCAAGATTTTCGAGTATTTCCATCCCCAGCCGGGGTGAACTAAAGGGGACAGCAGTCATATGGTCGTCGTCTCCGCACCTCATTGAGGCCGGGACGGTTGACCTGGATGCGGCAGCGGTATTGGTAGAACGAATGAACATCGCCACGACACGGGGGGCCACCAAGAGCTCGATGTCCCTTCCGAACATCCTGACCTACGCCCGGATCGCTGCGATCCCGGTGGTGGTGGGCTGCATCTACGCCCAGTCGATCATGGACGGGCCGCTGTGGCTGCGCTGGGTGGCGGTTGCCATCTTCATCGCGGCAGGGGTGACGGATTACCTCGACGGCTATTACGCCCGGATCTGGAACCAGCAGTCAGCCTTCGGTCGGATGCTCGACCCGATCGCCGACAAACTCCTGGTCGCCTCGTGCCTTCTGATGCTGGCGGCCGACGGCATCATCCACGGCTGGTCGCTGTGGGCCGCCATCGTGATCCTGTGCCGCGAGATCCTGGTGTCGGGCCTGCGCGAATATCTGGCGGCGCTGCGCGTCAGCGTGCCCGTGACCAAGCTCGCCAAATGGAAGACGACGGTCCAGCTCGTTGCGATCGGCTTCCTGCTCGCGGGCGAGGCCGGCGACCAGGTGGTGCCGGTGGTGACCCAGATCGGCCTGCTCCTGCTGTGGGCGTCGGCGCTGCTCACCATGTACACCGGCTATGATTATTTCCGCGCCGGCATCCATCACCTCATCAAGGAGGATGAGGGATGAAGGTGAAGTATTTCGCCTGGGTGCGCGAGCGCATCGGCAAGGCGGAGGAGACGATCGAGCCGCCAGCCAGCGTGCGCACGATCGAGGAACTGATCGCATGGCTCTCCGGCCGGAGCGAAGCCTATGCCTATGCGTTCGAGAAGCCCAAGGTGATCCGCGCCGCGATCGATCACACCCACGTCAAGCCGAATGCGGCGATCGCCGGCGCCCGCGAGATCGCGTTTTTTCCGCCGATGACCGGCGGCTAGCGTCGCGCGCATGTCCGGCCCCGTCACCATCCGCATCCAGCAAGACGATTTCGACGTCGCAAGCGAGATCGCTGCGCTGACGAACGGTCGCACCGATATCGGCGCGGTCGTAAGCTTCTCCGGCATCTGTCGCGGCGACGAGGACAGGGCGAAGATTTCGGCGCTGACGTTGGAACATTATCCGGGCATGGCCGAGGAAGAGATCAAGCGCCACGTCGACGAGGCCACCTCGCGCTGGCCGCTCGACGGCGTCACCGTGATCCATCGCGTCGGCCGGATCACGCCCGGCGAGAACATCGTGCTGGTGGTGACCGCCTCGCAGCATCGCCAGGCGGCATTCCAGGCCGCCGAGTTCCTGATGGATTACTTGAAAACCAGCGCGCCGTTCTGGAAGAAGGAAGAGAGCGCAACGGGTACCGGCTGGGTCGAGGCTAACACCCGCGACGATCAGGCCGCCGCACGCTGGACCAAATCCTGATGGCAAAAGCATCCAAGAAGACCACGCGCGGCCGCGCCGCGCCAAAGCTTGCAAAGGTCGCGGCCGGCGAGCTCGTGACGCTGCTCGATTTCGTCCGCTATGCGGTGAGCCGCTTCGTCGAAACCAAGCTTGCCTTCGCGCATGGCACGACCGATCCGGTGGCAGAGGCTGCCTTCCTGATTTGCGAGGTGCTGCATCTCAATCCCGAGCAGTTCGAGATTTTCGCCAATGCCCGCGTCAGCGCGGCCGAAGGCAAGTCCATCCTTGCTCTGATCGAGGCGCGCATCGCCACGCGCAAGCCAGCCGCCTATCTCGTCAACAAGGTCTACATGCGCGGCCTGCCCTTCTACGTCGACGAGCGCGTGATCGTGCCACGCTCCTTCATCGGCGAGCTCCTGGATTCGCATCTCGGCGGTGACGGCGAGGAAGGCTCGCTGATCGACGATCCCACCGGCGTCGAACGTGTGCTCGATCTCTGCACCGGCTCCGGCTGCCTTGCGATCCTCGCTGCGCAGCATTTCTCGAACGCGCAAGTCGATGCCGTCGACATCTCCAAAGGGGCGATCGAGGTTGCCGCGCGCAATGTCGCCGACTACGGTCTCGAAGACCGCGTCACGCTCCATCGCGGCGACCTGTTCGCGCCGCTCGGCAACGCACGCTACGACCTGATCATCTCCAACCCGCCTTATGTCGATGCGGAAGGGATGAAGTCATTGCCGCCGGAATGCCGTGCCGAGCCGAAGCTCGCCTTCGATGGCGGCGCCGACGGGCTCGATGTCGTGCGCCGCATCCTGCAAGACGCACCTCGCTACCTCACGCCTGGGGGTGGATTGCTGTGCGAGATCGGCCGGGGACGCGAGCGCATCGATGAGGTGTTCCCCGAACTGCCGCTGCTCTGGCTCGACACCGAGGACTCGGAGGGCGAAGTATTCTGGATTGCGGCCGCCGATCTCGGCTGACGCGAGCGGTTGCCGGAACAAGTCAAACGCCTCTACGTTCATCCACCAACAACGCTGTCAGCCACGGCCGCTGGAGGATGTTTCGCATGCTTGCGCCATCGGGCGAATTGCTGCGCGCCGGAGTGGCGCTCAAGCTCAACCACCTCAAGCGCGCCACCCGGTCCTACTTCCGCGACCGAACCAGTCAAGCCACCGGCAAGGCCACGTCCTATGCGGTCGCCGCCGGGCTGTTCGCCGTCGCGGGCCTGTTCGTCATCGCCGCCTTCTTCGTCGGACTGATGGCGCTGTTCCGCTGGGTCGAGCTCACCTACGGAATGTTCTGGGCCTTCGGCGCCGTCGGCGCCGTGCTTCTGGTGCTGGCGGCGATCTGTGCCGGCATCGCGATGGCCCAGATGAAACGTCAGCCCAAAACGGTCGTGCCGCTCGCAAGCCGGCTGCGTGTCGCGATTGCCACGCCCCGGATTCCGCGCGGAACGGTCAAGGAGGCCGTGAAGGAGGTCGCGACCGCGATCCCACTGGTGCCACTCGCGCCGGGCGAAAAGAGCCATCGCAACGGCGGTTCGCCGGCCCGGGGCAACCGTTCGGTGCAGCTCGGCCTGATGCTCGCGGCCATCGGGCTATTGGGTCTGACGGCGGCGCGCCGAAGGCGCCACAGCCATCGATTGGACGCATGATGCTGCCGCGGCGCTCCGAGCAGCTCGACGTTTGGCTGCTTGTCGCCGCCACCACGGTGTTGGTGCTATCGGCGGAACGCTACTTTCAGGGCTACGTCTCGCCGCGATCCGCCGCCGTCGAGGATCGCCGCAACTCGGAAGGCAATTCGCCCGAAACCCATCCCGCTCGCGCCGCCTTGCAGGGCGGCCATGGCCGCCGGTCCAAAAGCCCGTTCAAGATTCCCTTTGCCGGCTGGAAGGACATTCTCTGGCGCACCTACCAGCGCATCGACGAGGATCGCCTGCTCGCGACCGCAGGCGGCGTGGTCTTCTTCGGGCTGCTTGCGATTTTTCCCGCCATCACCGCCCTCGTCTCCTTTTATGGGCTGTTCGCCAACCCCTCGACGATCAGCGCCAACCTGCAGACGCTGGCGATGATGCTGCCCGAGGGAACGTTCCAGATCATCGAGGACCAGATCGGACGGGTGGTGTCCAAGGGCAACACGGCTCTTGGCGCCACCTTCCTGTTCGGCCTCGTGCTGGCGATCTGGAGCGCCAATGCCGGCGTCAAATCCATCATCGACGCGCTCAACGTCGCCTATGAGGAGCGCGAGAAGCGCAGCTTCATCCGGCTCAATCTGGTGTCGCTGGCTTTCACGGTCGGCAGCCTTGTCGCGCTCCTGCTGATGGTCGGCGCCGTGGTCGCCTTACCGCTCGCGCTGAACCATCTCGGCCTCGCTCCGGAGAGCAAGCTGATCGTCGCGATGGCGCGGTGGCCGCTGCTGTTCGTCGTCCTGCTGGTCGCCCTCGCCATCCTCTACCGCTTCGCGCCCAGCCGCGACGCCGCGCGCTGGGAATGGCTCAGCATCGGCGCGGTGACGGCCTCCGTTCTGTGGATCACCGGCTCGGCGCTGCTCTCCTGGTATCTCTCGGAATTCGCCAATTACAACGCCACCTACGGTTCTCTGGGAGCAGCGATCGGATTGATGATGTGGATGTGGGTATCCGCCATCGTCATCATGTTAGGAGCCGAGCTGAACTCGGAGATAGAGCGGCAAACCTTGCGGGATACAACCAAGGGAGAGCCCAAGCCGCTCGGCCTTCGCGAAGCCGTCTCGGCCGATACGGTCGGCGCCGCCGCGCCATCCTAGTCCCGCCGCGTGATCAGGCCGGATATGTTCCGGCCTGATCCAATCTCTCTCGCGCTTAGCGCTTGCTGATCACCACTTCCAGGTATTCGCTGTGCACGACCACCGTACCGTCATCGGCATGGTTGAACTCGCCGACGAGACCCAGGAGATCGCGACGCAGCGCCGCCTGGCCGTTGTCGTCGAGCGCGGCGAATGCCTTCAGCATGGGTCCATAGAACGACTTGAACACGTCGAGCCAGTGCTCGGGTGAACGGTAGCGGAAAACGAACATTCGAGGCTCGGCGACGATCTCCGACGCTTGGCCGCCGAACATCTCCTCGAGCCGGGCCTTTGTGCCCCACAGCGCCGGCGATTTCACCCCGGCCGGCGGCGGCAGGTGCTTGCCGATCGTCTTGAAGAGCTGCCCGATAAAGCCCTGCGGCGTCCAGTTGGCGAGCCCGATCTTGCCGCCTGGGCGGCACACCCGCGCAAGTTCGGAAGCCGCCTTGTCCTGGTTGGGCGTGAACATGACGCCGAAGGTCGAAAGTACAGCGTCGAATGAGGCATCCGGGAACTGCAGCGCCTCGGCGTCCGCCTCACGGAAGGTGACGGTCAGGCGTTCGGCCGCGGCGCGCTCGCGGCCGCGCTCGAGCAGCACCGGCACGTAATCGGTCGAGGTGACATCGCACCAGCGGCGGGCGGCGGCAAGCGTCGCATTGCCGTTGCCGGCGGCAACGTCGAGCACCTTGCTGCCGGCGCGCAGGTCGAGCGCCTCGCAGAGCTGTTCGCCGACGATCTGCAAGGTGGTGCCAACGACGGCATAATCGCCGGACGACCAGGCTCCGTGCTGGCGCTGCTTGAGCGCGGCGAGGTCCGGCTGTGCGTCGGCGGGCTTGCTGAGTGCTGCGGATGTCGACATGGCAATTTCCTCCGGTTGAAGATGCCGGGACGATAGAGCGCAGGCCCGTGACTGGCTTTGAGAGTGCCGTTATTTTACGTTGAGAGCGCCTTGATTTCTGAGCGGGAGCCGGCCGTGGCGTTCCAGTTCGAGGATTTTTCGCTGGATCCCGAACGCCGCGAATTGCGGCGGGCGGACAGCCTCATCGCGCTCGAGCCGCAGGTGTTCGACCTGCTGATGCATCTGATCCGCAACCGCGACCGCGTGGTGACGCGCGACAATCTGCTCGATGCAGTGTGGAACGGGCGCGTCGTCTCCGACTCCACGCTCGCAAGCCGCATCAACGCGGCACGGCGCGCGATCAACGACACCGGCGATGAGCAACGGCTGATCCGCACCGTAGCGCGCAAGGGCGTGCGCTTCGTCGGCGACGTCGTCGAAACGAGCAAAGCTGCCCCGTCGGCGGCGCCGGCCGGGCGGACGCAGCCATCCGCCCAGCCGCTGCCCGACCGGCCGGCAATCGCCGTGCTGCCGTTCACCAATATGAGCGGCGATGCTGAGCAGGAGTATTTTTCCGACGGCATCAGCGAGGACATCATCACGGCGCTGTCGAAGCTGCGCTGGTTCTTCGTGATCGCGCGTAACTCCTCCTTCATTTACAAGGGCCGGACGGTTCACCTCCGGCAGGTCGCGGACGAGCTCGGCGTCCGCTATGTCGTCGAAGGCAGCGTGCGCAAGGGCGGCGACCGTGTGCGCATCACCGCGCAGCTCAACGACGTCGCGACCGGCAGCCATCTCTGGGGGGAACGTTACGACCGCGAGCTCGCCAACGTGTTCGCGGTGCAGGACGAGATCACGGAAGCCATCGTCGCCGCGATCGAGCCGCAGCTCTACGCGGCCGAGAATTTTCGCGCCCAGCACAAACCACCCGACAGCATGGATGCCTGGGACCTGCTGATGCGTGCACTCTCGCACTACTGGCGCGTGACGCGGCAGGACCACGTGGTCGCGCAGGCCCTGCTGGAAAAGGCTATCGCGCTCGACCCGAATTACGGCAAGGCGCTGGGCCTGCTCGGAACCAGCTACATGTTCACCGCCCATATGGGCTGGATGGACATGGCGGCCGCGGTGCCGATCGCCGAGCGCGCGGCACTCGCGGCGATCCGGGCCGACGACGAGGATCCGTGGGCACATAACGCGCTCGGCCACGTCCATCTGTTCGCGCGGCGCTTCGAGGATTCGCTCGCCGAATTCGAGACCGCGCTGCGGCTCAATCCGAGCTTCGCGCTGGCGCAGGGCTATCATGGGCTGGCGCTCAGCTATTGCGGCCGCTGGCAGGATGCTGACGAGGCAGCCCGCCGCGCCATCCGCCTCAGCCCGCGCGATCCTTACACGCCAGTCTATTTCGGCATCGCAGCCTATGCCCGCTTCCTCGGCGGCGATTATGAGGAGGCGATTCGGCTCGCGCACGAGGCCTTGCGCCAGCGCAGCGATTTCGTCGGCGCGCACAGGGTGCTGACCTCGGCAGCCGGCATGGCCGGCCACGCGGACCTTGCCCGCTCCGCACTGCGGGAGCTACGCCGGGCCCAGCCGAACGTCTCGCTCGCCTGGATTGCCGAGTTCATGCCGATCCAGTTCGCGACCGACCGCAATCGCTACCTGGAAGGCTTTCGCCGCGCCGGTCTCGCCTAGCGCGCGACGACTATCCCCGCGAATCAACAATGATGTTAAGGTCACCCCCGCTTGGGGGAGCGTTTGACAAAAGCGTGCAAGAGACGTGCCCGTGTCTTCCCGGGTGGGGCAGTCAACACTTAGGGCGTAGCGCACGTCATGATCCGTATTTCTACGATCTTCATCGCCATCTGCATGGTGCTGGTCGCAGCCTCGCTGGGCCTCGTCCTTCATTCGGTGGCCGGCATCAGTGGAACCGAATCCGCGATCGTTGCACTGACCGCGCTGACCTTCCTGATCCTTTACAACGCGGTCTCGATGCGCCTGCGCGACCGCAGCGACGTCGGCAACCAGATCGCCGATCTGTCGCGCGGCACTGCCGATCTCGCCCGCCAGGTCGCCGAATTCGGCCGCAGGCTGGCGGCGGTCGAGGGGCGCGTCGCGTCCGCCAATTCCACCAACGCGGACCGCGTCCAGTCGGTGGCCGCCGAGATCAACGAGCTCGGCGGACTCGTCAAGCAGCTCGCCGCTACCGTGGCGACGCATGAGGACCTGCTGGCAACGGACACGCCCGCCGCACAGCCGGAAGCCGAGACGGCACACGGACTGTTGGCAACTCCGGAGCCTCAGCCAGCCGCGCCGCCGCCGGTTCCACGGGCAGCCCCAATCGCTCCCGTTGCGACTGCCAGCGCTCGCAACCAAACGCAGCTGCTCGCGACACTGCGCAGCGCGATCGACGAGAACCGCATCGACATCTTCCTCCAGCCGATGGTGACGCTGCCGCAGCGCAAGGTCCGTTTCTACGAGGCTGTGACGCGGGTGCGCGACGAGCGCGACCAGCTCGTCGCCGCCGAGGAGTTCATCAGCATCGCGGAAGCCTCGGGGCTGATCGGGCGCATCGACAACATGGTGATGCTGCGCTGTGTGCAGGTGCTGCGCCGACTGATGGTGCGCAACAAGGACGTCGGCGTGTTCTGCAACGTCGCGGCCTCCACGCTCGGCAATTCCACCACCTTTGCCCAATGCCTCGACTTCCTCGAGGCCAACCGGGCGCTCGCGCCTTCGCTGGTGCTCGAATTCAAGCAATCGACGTTCCGCAACCTCGGTCCCGCCGAGACCGAGAACCTAGCAGCGCTCGCCCAGCGCGGCTTCCGCTTCTCGATCGACCACGTGACTGACCTGCGCATCGAGCCGCGCGAGCTCGCCGACCGCGGCGTGCGCTTCATCAAGGTGCCGGCTGCGCTACTGCTCGATCCCAAGCAGGCCTCGACCTCGGACATCCATCCCTCCGACCTGTCCGACCTGCTCGGCCGCTTCGGCATCGACCTCATCGCCGAGCGGATCGAGGGCGAGCGCGCAGTCGTCGATCTCCTGGATTACGACGTGCGGTTCGGCCAGGGTTTCCTGTTCGCCCCGCCCCGGCCATTGCGGCCGGAGGGTGCATCTGCTACGGCCGGAGGCGCGCCGGACCAGGCGCAGCAACAGGTATCCAATGGCTCCGCCCCGTCCAGCTCAGGCGAAACCACTTCCGTGCCGCCGTCACAGCGCATCACCGGCAATGCGGCGCTCGCGCGCCGCATCTGACCGTCTGTTCATGTCATGACCACGCTGCATTTCGTCGAGAGCCTCCGCGAGCTCGTCGCGGACGTGGACGTCGTGCTCAGCGACATCTGGGGCGTGGTCCATAACGGGCTAGAGTCCTTCCCCGAAGCCTGCGAGGCGCTGCACAATTTCCGGCACCAGGGCGGGACGGTCGTCCTGATCACCAACGCGCCGCGTCCAGCGGATTCGGTGCAGCGACAGTTGCGCAAGCTCGGCGTTGCCGACGAGACCTATGACGCCATCGTATCCTCGGGCGATCTGACGCGGCTCTATGTCGCCGATCATCCCGGCCGAAAATTGTTCTGGCTCGGCCCCGAGCGCGACAGCTCGATCCATCGCGGGCTCGACGCGGTACTCGCGCCGCTGGAGGAGGCCGACTACATCGTCTGCACCGGCCTCTATGACGACGAGACCGAGTCGGCAGAAGATTATCGCGGCATGATGCTGAAGGCGCGCGAGCGCAAGCTCACGCTGGTCTGCGCCAATCCCGACATCGTGGTCGAGCGTGGCGACCGGCTGATCTACTGCGCCGGCGCCATCGCCGAACTCTACCGCGAACTCGGCGGCGAGGTGATCTTCTACGGCAAGCCGCACCGGCCGATCTACGAGCGCGCGATGGCACTCGCGGGCGAGCGCCAGGGCCATCAGATCGATCGCAAGAAGGTTCTCGCGATCGGCGATTCCGTGCGCACCGACCTAACCGGCGCGCGCGAGTTCGGCATCGACTGCCTGTTCGTTACCCGCGGCATTCATTCCGAGGAGTTCGAGGGCCTCGACCAGCTTGATCCGGCCTCGGTGCTGGAGTTGTTCGGCCACCCGCCGAAGGCGCTGATGCGCGAATTGAAATGGTAAATGCATGACCGTCATTCCGGGGCGCCCGAAGGGCGAACCCGGAATCTCGAGATTCCGGGTTCGATGCTTCGCATCGCCCCGGAATGACGGTGCCCAAAGCAAATGCCCGGGACAAGCCCGGGCATTCAAATCCATCTGATGGATCGACGCTTACGCGCTTGCCATGTCCGGGAAGACCGCCTCGATCTTGGTCTTCAGCGTCGCCGCGTTGAACGGCTTGACGATATAGTTGTTCACGCCGGCCTTCTTGGCCGCGATCACGTTCTCCGTCTTGGATTCCGCCGTGATCATGATGAAGGGCGTGGTGGCGAGGTTGGGATCGGCCCGCACTTCGCGCAGGAGGTCGTAGCCCGTCATCGGCTCCATGTTCCAGTCGGAAATCACGAGCCCGTACTTCTTGCCGCGCATCTTGTTCAGCGCCGCCGAGCCGTCGCTGGCGTCATCGATATTCTCGAAGCCAAGCTGCTTCAGCAGATTCCGGATGATACGGATCATGGTGCTGTAGTCATCCACCACCAGAACCGGCATCGACAAATCAACCGCCATCTCGACTCCCCCAAACGCAACAGGAAATATTAACGATCGAACTGCCGGGCCCGACGCCCCACAGTTCCATCTCAGAAGGACTAGCACCAAGGCGTTAAACAGCGCGTTAATTGGCCCTTGCCGGAAACCCCGGAAATGCGAAGCGATGCGGCCGCATCCTCCGCTTGACTTCGCCTGGCGCGTCACGTCACGGTCCCGGGCCGACCCGCCCCAGAGAATTCCCCTGATGGCTCCGCATTTTACTGTTATCCGCGATTCCACGCCGGCTCACACGATCCCAAGGGGAGCCGTGGTCGCCATGGGCAATTTCGACGGCGTTCATCTCGGCCATCGGGCGGTGATTGCGGCTGCGCTGGAGATGGGCCGGACGCACAACCGGCCGGCATTTGCGCTGACCTTCGAGCCGCATCCGCGACGGTTTTTCAGCCCTAACACCCCGCAATTCCGCCTCACGGATGAGCGAGCCAAGCTGCGGCTTCTGGCCGGCACCGGGCTTGCCGGCGCCGTAGTCATGACGTTCGACAAGACCCGCGCCGGGACATCCGCGCAGGATTTCATTCACCATGAGCTGATCGGCCGGCTCGGGGTCAGCGGGATCGCGGTCGGCTACGACTTTCATTTCGGCAAGGGCCGGGTCGGCTCGCCGGGCCTGCTCGTCAATGAGGCGCCCCGCCTGGGTATCGAGGTCGACGTCCAGCCGCATGTCGATATCGACGAGCGGCCGGTCTCCTCCAGCGCGATCCGCACCGCACTGGCGGAAGGCCAGCTCACTGAGGCCACGACCATGCTGGGCGCGCCCTGGTTTGTGACCGGCGAGGTCATCCACGGCGAGAAGCGCGGCCGCGACCTCGGCTATCCCACCGCCAATATCCGCCTCGACGCCAATTGCGCCCTCAAGCACGGCATCTACGCGGTCCGGGTCGGCCGCGGGGCCGAGCGGCTGGAGGGGGTCGCAAGCTTCGGCCGGCGTCCGACTTTCGACAATGGCGCGCCGCTGCTGGAAATCTTCCTGTTCGACTTCAAGGGCGACCTCTACGGTCAAGAGCTCGATTGCGCGTTCGTGGGCTTCATTCGCGAGGAACTGAAGTTCGACGACATCGAGCCGCTGATCCGCCAGATGGACGAGGATTCAACCCGTGCGAAGGCCCTGCTGGCGGCCACCCCCAACGCCTTCCCGAGGCTGGGAAGCGTCGACTGAAGCCCAAAACGGCCCCTCCCGGCCCTTTGCGATTTGGCCGCCCGACTGCTATGGAGAGCCCATGTTTGCGCGGCGCATCATAGGGATTAGCGGCCCGGCTTCCGTCTGAGCTTTCGCTCGGCGCAAGACCGGGATTTTGTCGTTTCACCCCGCGATCGTGATCGCATTCCTTCCGCGCCCTTCCGAGCCAGATCATTCATGTCCGAAAAGCCGCAAAAGTCCGAAGCCAAAGACTATTCAAAAACCCTGTTCCTGCCGCAGACGGAATTCCCGATGCGCGCCGGCCTGCCGCAGCGCGAGCCGGAGATCCTCAAGCGCTGGTACGAGATCGGCCTCTACGAGAAGCTGCGGGAAACCGCGCGCGGCCGCGAAAAATTCGTGCTGCATGACGGCCCGCCCTACGCCAACGGCAACATCCACATCGGCACGGCGCTGAACAAGATCCTGAAAGATCTCGTCACCAAGAGCCAGCAGATGCTCGGCTTCGATTCCAACTACGTGCCCGGCTGGGACTGCCACGGCCTGCCGATCGAGTGGAAGGTCGAGGAGGAGCACTATCGCAAGAAGGGCAAGCAGAAGCCCGACTTCCGCGACTCCGCGGCGATGGTCGACTTCCGCAAAGAATGTCGCGCCTATGCGACGCACTGGCTCAACGTGCAGCGCGAGGAGTTCAAGCGTCTCGGCGTGATCGGCGACTGGTCCCACCCCTACGCCACCATGAGCTATCCGGCGGAAGCCCAGATCGCGCGTGAATTGATGAAGTTCGCCGCCAACGGCACGCTCTATCGCGGCTCCAAGCCGGTGATGTGGAGCGTGGTCGAGAAGACTGCGCTCGCCGAAGCCGAGGTCGAATATGAGGACTACACCTCCGACATGGTCTGGGTGAAATTTCCGGTCACTTCGCCCGCGCATGGCGCGCTCGCTTCCGCGAGCGTCGTGATCTGGACCACTACACCGTGGACCCTGCCCGGCAACCGCGCCATCTCGTTCTCGCCGAAGATCGCCTACGGCCTCTATAAGGTGACGGACGCGCCGGCCGACAATTGGGCCAAGACTGGCGATCTCCTGATCCTCGCCGACGCGCTCGCCGCAGAGGTCTTCAAGCAGGCCCGCGTGACGTCTTACGAGAAGGTCCGCGACATCCCCGGCGACACGATGGACGCGATCGAGTGCGCCCATCCGCTGAAGGGGCTTGGCGCCGGCTACGGCTTCACCGTGCCGCTCTTGCCCGGCGATCACGTCACCGACGACACCGGTACCGGCTTCGTGCACACCGCGCCGAGCCACGGCCGCGAGGATTTTGACGTCTGGACGGCGAACACGCGCGAGCTCGATGCACGCGGCATCCCGACCGCGATCCCTTACACCGTCGATGAGAACGGTGCCTATACAGATCAGGCGCCGGGCTTTGCGGGCAAGCGCGTCATCAACGACAGGGGCGAGAAGGGCGACGCCAACGAGGCCGTGATCAAGGCGCTGGTTGATGCCGGCAAGCTGATCGCGCGCGGCCGGCTGAAACATCAGTATCCGCATTCCTGGCGCTCCAAGAAGCCGGTGATCTTCCGCAACACGCCGCAATGGTTCATCGCGATGGACAAGGACATTGCTGTGGACGGAAAGACGAAGTCCGGCGATACGCTGCGCGCCCGCGCGCTGCACGCGATCTCGGTGACGCAATGGGTGCCGCCATCAGGCGAGAACCGCATCAACGGCATGATCGAGGCGCGCCCCGACTGGGTGATCTCGCGCCAGCGTGCCTGGGGCGTGCCGATTGCCGTGTTCGTGCGCGAGAAGGGCGACGGCTCGGCCGAGATCCTCCAGGACGAGACCGTCAACACGCGCATCGGCGACGCCTTCGAGAAGGAGGGCGCCGATGCCTGGTACATGGACGGCGCCCGCGAACGCTTCCTCGGAAGCCGCGCCAATGAGGACTGGAAGAAGGTCGACGACATCCTCGACGTGTGGTTCGATTCCGGCTCCACGCACGCCTTCGTGCTGGAAGACCCCGTGCATTTCCCGGGCCTTGCCGGCATCAAGCGCAAGGTCGACGGCGGCACGGACACGGTGATGTATCTGGAGGGCTCGGACCAGCATCGCGGCTGGTTCCACTCCTCGCTGCTCGAGAGCTGCGGCACGCGTGGGCGCGCGCCCTACGACATCGTGCTGACCCATGGCTTCACCCAGGCCGAGGATGGCCGCAAGATGTCGAAGTCGCTCGGCAACACCATCGAGCCGCAGGCCGTCATCAAGGAGTCCGGCGCCGACATCCTCCGGCTCTGGGTCGCGTCATGCGACTACACCGACGACCAGCGCATCGGCCCCGAGATCCTGAAGAACACGGTCGAGACCTATCGCAAGCTGCGCAACACCGTGCGCTGGATGCTCGGCACACTGCATCACTACAAGCCGGCCGACGCCGTTGCGCCCGCCGACATGCCCGAGCTCGAGCGGCTGATGCTGCACGAGCTTGCGGTCCGCACCGATGTGATCCGCAAGGCCTATGAAGCCTTCGACTTCAAGAGCGTGATCGCGACGCTGTCGGCGTTCCTCAACAGCGAGCTGTCGGCGTTCTACTTCGACATCCGCAAGGACACGCTCTATTGCGATCCGCCTTCCTCGCTGACGCGCAAGGCGGCGCTGACCACGATCGATACGCTCTGCAACGCGATCCTGAAATGGCTGGCGCCGGTCCTGAGCTTCACCGCCGAGGAGGCGTGGCGCATGTACCGGCCCGACGCCGAGCCCTCGGTTCATCTGACACTGTTCCCCGAAGGTCTCGAAGACTTCCGCGACGACAAGCTCGCCGCGAAATGGGAGATCATCCGCAACGTGCGTCGCGTCGTCACCGGCGCGCTGGAGCTCGAGCGCGCGGCCAAGAACATCGGTTCGTCGCTCGAGGCATCACCGGTGATCTATATCGCTGACCGGAACACACAGATGACGCTATTTGACGTCGATCTCGCCGAGGTCTGCATCACCTCGAATTACGAGGTGCGCGAGGGCGAGGCGCCGGAGGCAGCGTTCCGTCTCGATGCCGTTCCTGGCGTTGCGGTCGTGGTCGAGAAGGCGGTGGGCACCAAATGCGCCCGCTCCTGGAAGATCCTGCCGACCGTCGGCGAGGACGCGGACTATCCCGACGTCACCCCGCGCGATGCCAAGGCGCTGCGCGAATGGAAGGCGTTGGGGGTAGCAATCTAGTTCGATGTCGTCCTGGCGAAAGCCAGGACGCATAATCCCCCGCCGTCAATTTGCAGCGAAGACAGATGACCACGCGTCTTTCAAACGATAACCGCCTGGGGTTATGGGTCCCGGCCTTCGCCGGGACGACATTGGAATTCGTTGCGGCGCCGGAGGCCATCTCGAAATGACCCCTCTCCGCGCCGGCATTCTGTCTGCCGTGATTTCGCTCGTGCTGGACCAGGTCTCGAAACTCTGGCTGCTCAACGTGTTCGACCTCGACCGTCGCGGCGGGCTGAGGTTGACGCCGTTCTTCGACCTCATGCCGGCCTGGAACAAAGGCATCAGCTACGGTTGGCTGCAGACCGAAGGCACGGCGGGGCCGATCGCGTTGATGGCGGTCAAGGCCGTGGCGGTGGTTCTGCTGGCGGTCTGGATGACCCGCGCGCAGACCCGGCTGGCAACGGTGGCACTGGGGTTGATCATCGGCGGCGCCATCGGCAATGCCATCGATCGTCTAGCCTATGGGGCCGTGTTCGATTTCGCGCTGTTTCACATCGAAATCGCCGGAAAAACCTACAATTGGTACGTCTTTAACCTCGCTGACGTGGCCATCGTTGCTGGGGTGGCGGCCCTATTGTATGATTCCTTCCTGGGGGTACCCGCCGCAAAAGCGCCCTGATCCCGGCCGATACGGACCCGACGGTGGAACCTTGCTTGCGAGGCAAGCCCGCGCAGGGCGCGGCGATCAAATACGAAACAGAACAGGTACAGCAATGCGCGAAAGCGAGCCGAAAGGTTGGATGATGCGAAGCCCAAGGCACGGGCTGTTGCGCTCGCTGAAGCTCACTTCCGTCGCACTCGGCATCGGTCTCGTGATGGTGGCCGGCGCAGCCCGTGCCGGCGATGACGACGAAGAGGACGACCGGACGTTCGAGGAAAAGATCATCGACAATCTGATGACGGGCCTCGGCGCCCAGGGCGGCCGCAGCCTGGAGAGGCCCGGCATCGAATACCGCGAACGTTCGCCCCTGGTGGTGCCGCCGAAGCTCGACCTGCCGCCGCCAGCGTCGTCCGCCGAGGCGAGCGCACCGAACTGGCCCAAGGACCCCGACGAAAAGCGCCGCAAGGAGCTTGCTGCCGCAAGAAAGAAATCCGGCACCAAATTCCAGCAGCCGTGGGAAGCCGCCCGGCCGCTCACGCCAGCCGAGCTGAACGCGGGCAAGACGAACGGCCCTACTCGTACCACCAGCAACGAACCGGGCCAGCCTACTCAGAACAATCCGACCATGAGTCCGGCCCAGCTCGGCTACACCGGCGGCCTGTTCAAGCTCCTCAAGGGCAACAGCAGCGAATCCACGCAATTCAAGTCTGAGCCGCCGCGGGAATCCCTGACCGAGCCGCCCGCCGGCTACCAGACGCCCTCGCCGAATTATTCCTATGGCACGGGGCCGGACCAGACCCGCAAGACGTATTACGACGTGCTGAGCGGCAAGGAGAAAGAGCAATAGCGCTCTTGCCGGCCCGCGTGCTTCTGCGGAACTGCCGCAATCGTCCGGTGTAGGCCGGACGCGGCACATGACGTATCTTTAACTTCACGATGACGGCGTTCTCTGCTTCGTGACGCAAAGTGCTAGGCCGCACGGTGTAGCATGCCGTGCTTTTGCACCCGGACATTTGGCTCCGGGCTTTCACAAGGATTGTGATGTCCTCATACCGATCGGCTGCCTGCCTCCTCGCCGCGTTGCTTTCGACTTGTGCTCTTACGACCGGCGGCGCATTCGCCCAGACAACGGTAACATCCGCACCGCCCAGCAGCTTCACGCTCGGTAACGGCCTCCAGGTCGTGGTGATCCCCGACCACCGCACGCCCGTGGTCACGGAGATGATCTGGTACAAAGTCGGCTCGGCCGACGAGACGCCCGGCAAATCGGGGCTCGCCCATTTTCTCGAGCATCTGATGTTCAAGGGCACGGAGAAACATCCGGTCGGCGAATTCTCCCAGACCGTGCTGCGCGTCGGCGGCAACGAGAACGCCTCCACCTCGGTCGACTACACCAACTACTATCAGCGTGTGCCGCGCGAACAGCTGCCGACCATGATGGAGTTCGAAGCCGATCGCATGACCGGGCTCGTGCTCAAGGACGAGAACGTGCTGCCCGAGCGCGACGTCGTGCTCGAAGAGTACAACATGCGCGTCGCGAACAGCCCCGAGGCACGGCTGAACGAACAGGTCATGGCCGCGCTCTATCTCAACCATCCCTATGGCCGGCCGGTGATCGGCTGGCACCAGGAGATCGAGAAGCTCAATCGCGAGGATGCGCTGGCATTCTACCGCCGCTTCTATGCGCCGAACAACGCGATCCTGGTGATCGCCGGCGACGTCGAGGTCGCCGACGTGCGCCCGCTGGTCGAGCGCAATTTCGGCCCGATCCCGGCACAGCCAGCGATCCCTGCGCAACGCATCCGACCGCAGGAGCCGGAGCCGGCCGCCCCGCGCACCGTCACGCTATCCGATCCGCGCGTCGAGCAGCCCGGTGTGCGCCGTTATTACCTCGTGCCATCGGCAACCACGGCGGCGGCCGGCGAGAGCGCCGCGCTCGACGTGCTCGCGCAACTGATGGGCAGCGGCAGCAACTCCTATCTCTACCGCGCGCTCGTGGTCGACAAGCCGCTCGCGGTCTCCGCCAGCGCCAGCTATTCGAGCACCTCGCTCGACCCGAGCCAGTTCTCGATCGCGGCCTCTCCCAAGCAGGGCGTCAGCTTTGCAGAGGTCGAGCAGGTCATCGACGGCGTGATCGCCGACATCGTGCAGAACCCGATCCGCGCCGAGGATCTCGAGCGGGTCAAGACCCAGCTCATCGCCGAAGCAATCTACGCCCAGGACAATCAGGCAGTGCTGGCGCGCTGGTATGGCGGCGCGCTGACGACGGGCCTGTCCATCGAGGACATCCGCAGCTGGCCCGATCGCATCCGCGCCGTGACCGCCGAACAGGTGCGCGCCGCCGCGCAAAAGTGGCTCGAGAAGAAGCGCTCGGTCACCGGCTATCTGATCAAGGACACCACCACCGCCAAGCGCGAGGAGAAGCGTTCGTGACCTATCCCTTCCTCCGCGTGCGCGGCATTGCGCTCTCCGTCGTCACCTCGGTGGCGCTCTCTTTGGCGTCCCTCTCGCCGTCGCAGGCCGCAGCCAAGATCCAGCATCTGACCTCGCCCGGCGGTATCGAAGCCTGGTTCGTGCAGGACGCGACCGTGCCGCTGATCGCGATGGAGTATTCCTTTGCCGGTGGCGCATCGCAGGATCCCAAGGGCAAGCCGGGCGTCGCCAACCTCGTCGGTGACCTCCTCGACGAAGGCTCCGGCGATCTCGATTCCAAGACCTTCCACGAGCGGCTCGATCGCCGCGCCATCGAGCTCTCCTTCAGCGCCAGCCGCGACACGTTCCGCGGCAGCCTGCGCATGCTCCGCGACAACAAGGACGAAGCTTTCGACCTGTTGCGGATGGCGCTGACCTCGCCGCATTTCGACACCGCCGACGTCGAGCGCATCCGTTCCCAGATCATCTCGGGCCTGCGCCGTGACACCACCAATCCGACCGCTCTCGCCAGCCGCAAGTTCCTGGAGATCGCCTTCGGCGATCATCCCTACGGTCGGCAGACCAGCGGGACGCTGGAAAGCGTGCCGACCATCACGGTCGCCGACATGAAGGATTATGTCGGTCGCGTCCTCGCCAGGGACACGCTGAAGGTTGCGGTCGTCGGCGACGTCGACCCCGCAACGCTCGGCAAGCTGCTCGACAAGACGTTTGGCGGCCTGCCGGCCAAGGCGAACCTCACGCCGGTCCCCGACATCGAGCCAGCCTCGCCGCCGCAGCGCGCTTTCGTGCCGCTCGACGTGCCGCAGACGGTGATCACCTTCGGCGGCCCCGGCGTGAAGCGCAGCGATCCGAACTTCATGGCCGCCTACGTCGTCAACCACATCCTGGGCGGCGGCGGATTGTCCTCCCGGCTCTATCGCGAGGTGCGCGAGAAGCGCGGGCTGGCCTATTCGGTGTTTGAATCGCTGTTGTGGATGGAGCACTCGGCCGTCTTCATCGGCAACACCGGCACGCGTGCAGACCGCGCCGGCGACACCATCGATGCGATCGAGAAGGAGGTGCGACGCATCGCCGAGGAGGGACCGACGCAGAAGGAGCTCGACGAGGCGAAGTCCTACCTCAAGGGCTCACAGATGCTGGCGCTCGACACCTCCTCCAAGCTCGCCCAGGCGCTGCTGCAATATCAACAGGACAAGCTGCCGATCGATTATATCGAGAAGCGCAATGCCATCGTCGATGCCGTGACGCTGGACGACGCGAGGCAGGCCGCGAAGCGGCTGTGGGGCCAGGGCCTCCTGACCGTCATCGTCGGCCGCGCCCCCCAGGCGGCCGCGCAGCCCGCCGCTGCGGCCGCGCCGAAGTCGAACTGAACTCGCGCTTCTCCGCGCTGAATGGCCGGGCTTGCCCCCGGCCATTCGCATTTTCCCTGATGCAGCATTGCCAAATGAGGGTGCCCGCGATAGGTCGGGGCATCACGAGTGGTGCCACCATGCTGCGGATTTCCCGCGATCTCGTCATCGACGAAGAAGACATCGAGATCGGCTTCGTCCGCGCCTCCGGCCCGGGCGGACAGAACGTCAACAAGGTCGCGACGTCAGCGCAACTGCGCTTCGACACGCGCAAGCTGACTTTGCCGGAGGACGCCGCCTTGCGCCTTGCGCGCCTCGCCGGCCAGCGCATGACCAAGGACGGCGTCATCGTGATCCAGGCGCAGCGCTTCCGCACCCAGGAGCGCAACCGCCAGGACGCGATCGACCGCCTGCTCGAGATGCTGCGCGAGGCCATGGTACGGCCGACGCCACGCCGTGCGACACGACCGACCTTCGCCTCCAAGCAGCGCCGGCTCGACAGCAAGAAGCGCCGCGGCGACATCAAGGCCAGGCGCGGCGGCGGTTTCGACGATTGACCGGCCAAATCCTCCGGCCGCAGAGCGACCGGAGGTTAGCTGTTTCGCATCTCGATGCTAGTAGCGCTTGCCGCTGGCGGCACTGCCCGAAGCGGAATCGTTGACCGTCCCCTTATGCATTGCGCTGCCCGTGGTGCCGACCGCGCCCTTCGTACCCTTGGTCGACTTCATGCCCATTTGCTCGCCCGCAGCTCCCTGCTGTGTGCCGAGCGCTTCGTCCTCGCTTGCCGGCGCGGCGCCCTGCATGGGTTTGCTTTGCACGGTGCCGCCTGTCTTGACGCCGGTTGACGCACCTTGCGCGAAAACCGGCGCAGCAATGAGAGCCGAAACAGTGCATGCGATCACAGAGGTCTTCACCAACTTCATCCATTTCTCCTGGATTTTTTCGCGATGAACGGTTCGGTTGCTCCCCGCGCCGCTCGCATGTGCCGGACCATTTCATCGCCTAGAGAGTTCGAACGGCGCGACTCTCATGCAATCCGCGTCGTGTGGTCATCGTTTAGGGATTTCTAGGCGGTTTCGCGAAATTGTGTTCCTCATATGCGGCGGCGCGGAACACACACAAGCCGCGAGCCCCCACTTGCGACGAAACAGCCCGCTACTACCACTGCATGTTTGGCGCCGCCTAGAGTTTGCGCACGCTGACGTTGATGTGGATGGGCGGGCTCTTGCCGATGCGCGCAGTCGTGGTGGGATTGTGCACCGCAGTGGTGCTGGTGGTGCGGGTCGCCGACGCGCAAATGCCGTTGCCGGCTGCAAAGCCGGCGGATGGCGCAACACTCTTCAAGCAGCAATGCGCGGTGTGCCACACGACGAACCTGTCGGAACCGATGCGGCAAGGCCCGCCACTGGTCAAGATCGTGGGACGACCGGCCGGAAAGACTGAAGGGTTTCACTATTCAGAGGGCCTCGCGAAGGCGGACTTCGCCTGGGACGAGGCGCGACTCGATGCCTGGCTGACCAATCCGCAAGCCGTCATTCCCGGCGTGGTCATGGCCTACCGGCAGGCCAAGCCCGAGACCCGCGCCGCCATCATCGCTTATCTGAAGGAGCTGAACTGATGGCAAAGCCGGTTCATTCCATGATCCGCGTGCTCGAGGAGGCACGCTCGCTCGACTTCTACAGGCGCGCCTTCGGCCTCGAAATCGCCGACCATCTGAAATTTCCGGACTTCGCCCTGATTTATCTGCGTCACCCTTCCTCACCTTTCGAGGTTGAGCTGACGGTCAATTCCGATCGCAAGGAGCCGTACTCGCTCGGCGACGGCTATGGACATCTCGCCGTGGTGGTCGAGGATCTCGACGCCGAACACGCCCGCTTCGAGCGCGAGCAGCTGGCACCCGGACCGCTGCGCGACTTCAAGCATGAGGGCAAGACGCTGGCGCGCTTTTTCTTCGTCAGTGATCCCGATGGCTACAAGATCGAGGTGATCCAGCGGGGCGGACGTTTCAACTGATCAAAACGCAAAATCACGGAGGAATCCCATGAGAGAAGTCGATCGTCGAAGCAAGCATAGTCGCCGCGTCTTCCTTCAGGGCGCGGCAACGGCCGTGCCGGTCGTGGCCGCTGCGACCAGCGTTGGCGTGAACATCGAAAACGCTTGGGCCGATGACTCGAGCGCGCTGGAGCCCGCGACGATGAAGACGCTGTTGAAGGTTGCGCGCGACATCTATCCGCACGACGTTCTCGGCGACAGCTACTACATCACGGCGATCAAGCCATGGGACGGCAAGGCGGCCAAGGACCCGACCGTCAAAACCCTCATCAGCGACGGCATCGCCAGGCTCGACCAGAACTCACGCGACCGCCACAAATTGCCCTACGCCGAGGTGCCCTGGGAAGCGGACCGCGTCGTGCTGCTGAAGGAGATCGAGCAGAGCGACTTCTTCCAGAAGGTGCGCGGGGACCTCATCGTGTCGCTCTACAACCAGAAAGAGGTCTGGCCGCGGTTCGGCTACGAGGGCTCATCCGCCGAGCATGGCGGCTACATCAACCGCGGCTCGACTGGCTATCGAAAGCTTAAGTCGCACCCAACGGTTCAGGAGAAACGCATATGGCAAAATTCGATCTGAACGACAGCGGCGTTGTGGTGATCGTCGGCTCCGGTGCCGGAGGCGGCACGCTGGGCAACGAGCTCGCACAGAAGGGCGTCAAGGTCGTCATTCTCGAAGCCGGTCCGCGCGTCGAGAATCAGGACTTCATCAACGACGAGTGGGACAGCTTTTCCCAGCTCGCCTGGTCGGACACACGCACCACGTCGGGGACCTGGCGGGTCGCCAAGGACTTCCCGAATCTTCCCGCCTGGATCGTCAAGGCGGTCGGCGGCTCCACGGTGCACTGGGCCGGCGCGTCGCTGCGCTTCGACGAGCACGAGTTCAGGGTGAAGAGCACCTACGGCAACATTCCCGGTGCGAACCTGCTCGACTGGCCGGTCACGCTCGCGGAGATGGAGCAGTGGTACGCCAAGGCCGAAGACAAGATGGGCGTAACCCGCACCAACGGCATTCCCGGGCTTCCCGGCAACAACAATTTCAAGGTGCTCGAGGCCGGCGCCAAGAAGCTCGGCTACAAGACCGTGCACACCGGCAATATGGCGATCAACAGCCAGCCGCGCGATGGCCGCGGATCGTGCCAGCAGATCGGCTTCTGCTTCCAGGGCTGCAAGTCCGGTGCCAAATGGTCGACGCTCTACACCGAGATCCCGAAGGGCGAGGCGACCGGCAATCTCGAGGTCCGGCCCAACAGCATGGCGATCAAGATCGAGCATGATGCGAGCGGCAAGGTGACCGGTGTCGTCTACGCCGACGAGACCGGCGCGATGCAGCGCCAGAAGGCCCGCATCGTTGCGGTCGCCGGCAATTCGATCGAAAGCCCGAGGCTCCTGCTCAACAGTGCCTCGAACACATTCACGGACGGCCTTGCCAACTCGAGCGGACAGGTCGGCCGCAACTACATGCGCCACATGACGGGCAGCGTCTATGCGGTGTTCGAGAAGTCGGTGCACATGTATCGCGGCACGACCATGGCCGGCATCATTCGCGACGAGGCGGCCAACAATCCGAAGCGCGGCTTCGTCGGAGGCTACGAGATGGAGACGCTGTCGATCGGCCTGCCCTTCATGGCGGCGTTCCTCAATCCCGGCGCCTGGGGGCGGCCGTTCACCGCTGCGCTCGACGGCTATCCTCGGATGGCCGGCATGTGGCTGGTCGGCGAGGACATGCCGCAGGAGACGAACCGCATCACGCTCGATCCGACCGTGAAGGACAAGTTCGGAATGTCGGTCGCAAGCGTGCATTTCGACGATCATCCCAATGATGTCGCGATGCGAGCGCACGCCTACAAGCAGGGTGCGGCGGTCTACGACGCCGTCGGCGCCACCGTGACCTATCCGACACCGCCCTATCCGAGCACCCACAATCTCGGCACCAACCGGATGAGCGAAAAGCCGCGGGATGGCGTGGTCAACAAGTTCGGTCAGACCCACGACGTCAAGAATCTGTTCGTCTCGGATGGCAGCCAATTCACCAGCGGCGCGGCCTGCAACCCGACGCTGACCATCGTCGCGCTCGCTATCCGTCAGGCGGACTACATCGCCGGCGCGATGCAGAAGAAGGAAATCTGATACCCTACATGACGAAGCGGCTCAGTCCTGCCGGACAGAGCCGCTTTTGCGTTTGTGCGATTGCGCGCGCCTGAAGGACGGATGCGGCTATTCGGCCGCATCGAGAATGCGCGTGGCCGCACCCTTGAACTCCTGCACCTGCACGACGTTCTTGGAGCGGTAGATCAGGCAGGAGCAGCGCAGCAGCGAGGCGAAATTGTTGACCTCGCCATGATGGTCGAGGACTTCGTTGTAGAGCGTCGTCAGGAACTTGCCGAGGCTCATGCTCTCCTTGGCCGCGATCTCCTCCAGCGTATCCCAGAACGCCATTTCCAGCCGGATCGAGGTGCAATGCCCGCCGATCCTGAGCGAGCGGGTCTGGGACTCATAATCGCGTTGGGGCTGATGCGCGAACAAATGGCACATGGCGTCCTCCCGTCCTGTTGCCGTTTTTTCACGATGCTACACGCGCACCCCACGGCTCACAATCAGGACCGACGGAGAAGACGGGCCCGCTGCCGGCACGCGATTTTTTTCGAACGTCCAATGTCTTCAATGTGATAGACCGCCCTCTTCCCCAGCCCGCCATATTGGCGTTGCTCAACACATGCTTTTGACGCAGCACGGCTTAAGATAGCCGTCCCCGAGCGAATCCAAGTCCGAGCCCATGCCCGTCCGTCAGCTTCCAGAGCAAGTCGTCAACCGCATCGCCGCCGGCGAGGTGGTCGAGCGTCCGGCGAGCGTCGTCAAGGAACTGGTCGAGAACGCCGTCGATGCCGGCGCGAGCCGCATCGACGTATTCACCGATGGCGGCGGCCGGCGGCGGATCGGCATCACCGACGACGGCAGCGGCATGACCGTGAAGGACCTGTCGCTCGCAGTCGAACGCCACGCGACCTCGAAACTCGACGACGAAGACCTCCTGCAAATCCGAACGCTCGGGTTCCGCGGCGAGGCGCTGCCCTCGATCGGCTCGGTCGCGCGGCTCTCGATCACCACGCGCCACGCCAGCGAGTCGCACGCCTGGGCGCTGTCGGTCGAGGGCGGAGAGAGGTCCGAGATCATGCCGGCGGCGCTTGCGCACGGCACGCGCGTCGAGGTCAACGATCTCTTCTACGCAACGCCGGCGCGGTTGAAATTCCTGAAGACCGACCGCACCGAGGCCGAAGCGATCCGCGAGGTCGTGCGGCGGCTGGCGATGGCGCGGCCCGATATCGCCTTCACGCTCGCCGGCGAGGAGCGCGCGCCGGTCACCTGGGCTGCTGCCCTGCCCGGCGCCGCCGGCCGGCTGACCCGGCTCGGCGACATTTTGGGCGCGGAATTTCGTAGCCACGCGATCGAGGTTCATGCCGAGCGCGACGGCGTCGTCGTCGCGGGTTACGCGGCTGCCCCGGCGCTGACAAAGGCGAATGCGCTCGGGCAATATCTCTTCGTCAATGGGAGGCCCGTGCGCGACAAGCTGATTCTGGGCGCGGTGCGCGCGGCCTATTCCGACTATCTGCCGCGCGACCGCCATCCGGTGCTGGCGCTGTTCGTCACGCTCGACCCGCGCGAGGTCGACGCCAACGTGCATCCAGCCAAGACCGAAGTGCGATTCCGCAATGCTGGTCTCGTGCGTGCGCTGATCGTGCACGGATTGAAGGAAGGTCTAGCGCGCGAGGGCCGGCGTACCGCCGCCAACAGCGGCGACACCGCGCTGTCGTCATTCCGCCCCGCGTTCGCGCCGCGCCCCGGCAACTGGGACTGGCGGCAGTCGCCATCCGCCCCGACGGCGCCGCTGCCGTCGTTCGAGGGCACCGCTGCGCCCGCTTTCGCGGAGCGCGTGCAGGCGGCCTTCGACGTCGGCGCGCCGGCTGCGGATGTGAGAATCGAGGCGCAGCTGGTCGGCGATATGGTCGATCGTCCGCTCGGTGCTGCGCGCACGCAGATCCACGAGACCTACATCGTGTCACAGACCCGCGACGGCCTCATCATCGTTGACCAACATGCAGCCCATGAGCGTATCGTCTACGAACGGCTGAAGGCGTCGCTGGCGAAAAACGGTGTGCAGCGGCAGCTCCTGTTGATCCCCGAGATCGTCGAGATGGACGAGGCGACGGTGGAGCGGCTGCTCGCGCGCAGCCGCGAGCTGTCCTCGTTCGGGCTCGCGATCGAATCCTTCGGCCCCGGCGCCGTCGCGGTGCGCGAGACGCCGTCTCTGCTCGGCAAGACCGATGCAGGCGGCCTCCTGCGCGATCTCGCCGAGCACATGGCCGAGTGGGACGAGGCGCTGCCACTGGAGCGCCGCTTGATGCACGTCGCCGCCACCATGGCCTGCCACGGCTCGGTGCGCGCGGGCCGCAGGCTCAGACCTGAGGAGATGAACGCGCTGCTTCGCGAGATGGAGGAGACGCCGAATTCCGGCCAGTGCAATCACGGCAGGCCGACCTATGTGGAGCTGAAGCTCGCGGATGTCGAGAAGCTGTTCGGGCGAAGATGATCCCGATGTCGTAGGGTCGGCAAAGGCGCAACGCGCCGTGCCCACCATCTCTCCACGATTGCGACAAAAGAGGCGGGCACGGCGCGCGAAGAGCGCACCTTTGCCCACCCTACGATTTCCTCAAAAACACGAACTCGGTGTCATCATACGCGCGCCGCTCCAGTTCCTCGAAACCTTCAGGTGCGGCGAATTGCGCGGCTTTCGCTTCCTCGACCACCAGCAATGCACCTGGCGTCAGCCAGCCGCCATCACGCAATGAACCAAGCGCCTTCTCAGCCAGACCCTTGCCATAGGGTGGATCGAGGAACACGAGCGAAAACGGCTCGACGGGATGCGCAGGTCCAAGGTCCGTTGCATCGCGACGATAGACCTTCGTTACGCCGCCCAAGCCCAGCGCCTCGACATTATTGCGGAGTAGCGCGCGCGCCTCGGCGCCATTGTCGACGAACAGCGTAAATTTCGCGCCGCGCGAGGCCGCCTCGATGCCGAGCGCGCCGGTGCCGGCGAAAAGATCGAGCACGCGCGCGTCCTCGATCGGATCGTCATAGGCGTGCACCAGGATGTTGAACACGGACTCGCGCAAACGATCCGCCGTGGGACGGATGTCGCGCGAGGACGGCGAGGCGAGATTGCGCCCCTTCAATCGTCCGCCGACGACGCGCATTTACTCGTCTTTCGGCCTGAGATCGCGCTTGCCGTGATAGCCGCGCTTGGGACGGCGCGGCGGGCCGTAGCCGCTCGCTTCCATCTCGTTGCGCTCCCGCGCCTCCTCGCTGCCGGTGCGCTGCACCAGCACACGGCGACCCTTGCGGTCATTGATCACGGCACGCTTCATCGGCTTCTTCTCGTGCGGAGCATCGTCGTCGCGGGAGGCGGATTTCGAGGGCACGTCGAACTGCGCACCGGATTTCTCGATCACCTTGTCGCCGAGCTGCTCGCGCAGCACGCGTGACTTGATCTCGTCGACCTGCCCCTCGGGGATCTCGCCGAGCTGGAACGGACCGTAGGACACGCGGATCAGCCGGTTCACCTCGAGCCCGAGATGAGCGCAGACGTTGCGCACCTCGCGGTTCTTGCCTTCGCGGATCGCGAACACCAGCCAGACGTTGGCGCCCTGGTCGCGCTCGAGCGTGGCGTCGATCGGGCCGTATTTGACGCCCTCGACCTCGATGCCGTTCTTCAACGCATCGAGCTGGGCCTGCGTGATCTCGCCATGGGCACGGACGCGGTAGCGGCGCAGCCAGCCGGTGTCGGGCAATTCGAGCGTGCGCGCGAGGCCGCCATCATTGGTGAGCAGCAAGAGACCTTCGGTGTTGAAGTCGAGCCGGCCGACGCTGATCAGCCGCGGCAGGCCTTCCGGCAGGTTGTCGAACACCGTCGGCCGCCCCTCGGGATCGTCATGCGTCGTCATCAGCCCGCGCGGCTTGTGATAGAGGAACAGCCGCGTGCGCTCGCGCGGCGGCAACGGCTTGCCGTCGACGGCAACGACGTCGTTCTGGGTGACGTCGAGCGCCGGCGAGTTGATCACGCGACCGTTAACGGTGACACGGCCCTGCGTGACCATCTCCTCGGCATCGCGCCGCGAGGCGAGGCCTGCGCGCGCAAGCACCTTGGCGATGCGCTCGCCGGCCTTCTTCGGCTTCGGCTCTTCCTCACGACGCGGCCGCCTGTCGAAATCACGATCGCGCTCGCGATAGGCGCCGCGGCCGCCGAAGGCCGGACGCCTGGCGAAGATCTGACCGTCGTCCTCGTTGTCGCGGCGCGGCCGGTCGCGGAAGCGGCCTTCGCTGCGCGGATGCTCCTGCCAGTCCATGCGGCCCTCCGGCCGCTTGTCGCGCGACCGGCCGAACTTGGGACGGTCGTCACCAAAGCGTTCCTCGCGCGAGCGCTGGAAACGCGGACGATCTTCACCGCCCTCCTCGCGGCGCCGCGAGAAGCGCGGACGATCTTCGCCACGACCACCCTCCCGCCGGTCGTCGCGCTGGCGCCACGGCTTATCCTCACCGCGCTCACGGCCGCCAAAATCCTTGCCGAAAGACTTGCGGGGACGATCGTCACGGTCGCGCGGGCGATCGCCAAAGCTGCGCTTGCGATCCCCACCTTCGAAGGTGCGCTTGCGATCTCCAGAGTCGCCTTTGCGATCTCCGGAGTCGCCCTTGCGATCCCTAAAGTCGCGCTTGCCTTCGAAATCGCGATCGCGGCCGAAGTCCTTGCGCGGCCGGTCGGAGCCGCCGCGCGAAAACTTTCGGTCGTCGAACCGCCGCTCGGACCGTTCGCCGCGCGGCGCCCGCTCGTCGCGGTCGAATTGCGGGCGGTCTCCGCGCGGCTTGAACGGACGGTCGCCACGCGGCTTGAAGCTGCGCTTGCCGCGCTCCTCGCGACCGCGGTCGTCGCGCTTGAAGCGCGGCCGGTCGCCATAGTCGCGGCGGGGCGCGTCGCCGTCCTCGCGGCGGCGGAACGGGCGGCTGTCGCGGTCGCCACGGGACGGGCGCTCGTCGCGATCGCCCTTGCCGGCAAAGCCGCGCTTGGCGAACTTCTTCTCGGGGCCGCGCGGCTTGCCGGTGCGACCCTTGGACGGGCCTCGATCACGCCGGCCGCGGGAATCGTTGTCTTTGTCGCTGTCGCGGGGCATGAATAATCTCACTTGGGGGGTGGCGCGATGAGCATTGTGCGCGCTCGTTCGGAGCCGCATGCTCAGGCAAAATCGGTATCCACTCTTGCTGAAGGCGGAGCTAGTAGCAGGTTTCTGGCGATGATACGAGGCATGAAAGCCCCTTCTTTCATGGATTTGGCGCTCAAAACCGCCGAAAATGCCGGAAAATCGGGCGAAGTTCCGATCGGATGCGTCGTGGTGCGCAATTACGAGGTCATCGCGACCGCCGCCAACCGAACGCTGACCGACCACGACCCCACGGCCCATGCCGAGATCATCGCGCTGCGCGAAGCCGCCAAGAAGATCGGCAGCGAGCGGCTGGTCGATTGCGACCTCTACGTGAC
>NZ_JBBIAR010000047.1:0-76351 GCF_054185165.1 Bradyrhizobium sp. UFLA05-109
GGGCTCGGCCGTAAGTTTTCACTTCCTCGGTCGCAAGCGCAAGAAGGAACTGCTGAAGAAAGCGGCCACTGCCTACAAGAAGCTAAGCAAGATGAAGCCTTTTGGAGCCCCTCGCTTGAGGCTCGGCACTGAGCCTGTTGACTAGGTCAGAACGTAGTCGCCGGGCGCATCCGCTCAAGGTGACCTCCTGGCTGGGCCCTGGACTTTCAGTTCCAGAATATAACCATGGGCCCGGCGCACCTTGAGCTGCATCAAGCGCGCCCGCGCCCCCTGACCCATTGACCTGCGTCAAATCGCCAAGTCCCGCCTGCACTAGGCTCGCGACATCGAGAGTTCTTCCCAGGATATGCGGAGTTATGCCATGCGCGCCCACCAGATCATGACCCGGTCGGTCATCTCGGTCACGCCCGATACCACGATCGTCGAAGCCGCGAACATCATGCTGAAACGCCATGTCAGCGGTCTTCCGGTAGTCGACGAGAACGGCAAGCTGGTCGGAGTCGTTTCGGAGGGCGACTTCATCCGGCGCAGCGAGATCGGGACCCAGCGCAAGCGTGGCCGTTGGCTGAAGTTCATCCTCGGGCCCGGAAAATCGGCCAGCGATTTCGTTCAGGAACACGGCCGCAAGGTTTCCGAAGTGATGACGACCTCACCGGTGACCATCACCGAGGACACAGCGCTTGCCGAGATCGTCGACATCATGGAGCAGAACAACATCAAGCGCCTGCCCGTGGTGCGCGGCGACAAGGTCGTCGGCCTCGTCTCTCGCGCCAACCTGCTCCAGGCTGTGGCGAGTCTCGCCCGGCAGGTGCCCGATCCCACGGCGGACGACGATCACATCCGCAGCCGCATCATCGACACGATGGAAAAGAACGACTGGTGCCCGTTCGGACTGAACGTCATCGTCCGCGACGGCATCGTCCACCTGAGCGGCGTCATCACCGACGAGAGCGCGCGCCGCGCGGCAATCGTCGCGGCCGAGAATATCGACGGCGTGAAGAAAGTGCACGACCATCTGTGCTGGGTCGACACCATCTCCGGCGTCTATCTGAACTCACCGGAGGACGAGAATCTCGCCAAGGCGAGCTGATCGGCGCCTTAGCGCGGGATCACGGCGGTGGCTTCGATTTCGACGCGCGCCGCCTTCTCTACCAGCCTGACGACCTGCACCAGCGCCATCGCCGGATAATGCGCGCCAAAAATCTCCCGATAAATCTGGCCAAGCGCCTTCAGGTTGGCCAGATACTCGTCCATATCAACGACATACCATGTGAGACGCACGAGGTGCTCCGGCCGCGCGCCCCCCTCGGCAAGGATCGCCGCGATGTTGCTCAACGTTTGACGAACCTGCGCGACAAAGCCATCCGCGAGGCGCTCCTCCGTGTCCCAGCCGATCACTCCGCCTGTGACGACGATGCGTCCTTCCGCCGCCACGCCGTTGGCATAGCCCTTCGGCATCGGCCAGCCGGACGGCTGCAGGATCCGGGTCGGAGATGCATCTTCCCTGATCGGCAGGGTTGCGAGCTGCGGGCTTTTCGGCGTCGTTGCAGACAATCGTCCATTCCTCTCTTATTTGGTGTCGACGCCAGGCGACAAAGCGGCCGCCTGCGCCATCTGCCGCAGGGCAAAGCGCTTCAACTTGCCGGTCTCGGTCTTCGGCAATTGCGTCACGAACTCGATCGCACGTGGATACTTATAGGGAGCGATCTCGCGCTTGACATGCTCCTGCAGCTCCGTCGTGAGCCGCGCGTCCGGCACGACGCCGGGGGCGAGGACTACATACGCCTTCACGATCATGCCGCGTGCTTCATCGGGCGCCCCGACGACGCCGGATTCGGCGACCGCCAGATGCGTCAGAAGAGCTGCTTCAACATCGGTACCGGCGATGTTGTAGCCGGCCGAAACGATCATGTCGTCGGAGCGCGACTGGTACCAGAAGTACCCGTCGGCATCCATCACATAGGTGTCGCCGGTGATGTTCCAGCCGTTGTGGACATATTTGCGCTGCCGCTCGTCGGCAAGATACCGGCATCCGGTCGGCCCACGGACCGCTAGGCGCCCCATGGTGCCTGATGGCACGTCGTTGCCGTCATCATCGACGATCTTCGCCTCGTAACCCGGCACCGGCTTGCCGGTAGCGCCTGGGCGAATCTCGTCTTCCGTCGCGCTGATGAAGATGTGCAGCAATTCGGTCGAACCGATGCCGTCCATCAACTTGATGCCGGTTGCCTTCAGCCAGGCTTCGAACGTCGGCTTGGGCAGGGTCTCGCCGGCGGAGACGCACTTGCGCAAGGAGGAGATATCGCGGCCTGCGATCTTGCCGAGCATCGCGCGGTACGCTGTCGGCGCCGTGAAGCAGACCGTGGTCTTGTAGCGCTCGATGGCCGCAAGAAAATCCTCCGGCGTGGTCTTCTCCAGGACGACGAAGGACGCGCCGATATGCATCGGGAACAACACGCCGCCGAAGCCAAACGTAAAGGCCAGCGGCGCCGAGCCGATGAAACGATCGTCCTGCTTTGCCCGCAGGACATTGCGCGCATAGCCGTCGCAGACCGCCAGCATATCCCGGTGGAAATGCATGGTGCCCTTGGGGTCGCCGGTCGTGCCCGACGTGAAGGCGATCAGGCAAACATCGTCCGACGCCGTGTCGACCGCCTCGAACTCGGGGCTTGCGTCCGCGGTCAGCGCTTCCAGCGAGTCCGCAGCACCAGTGCCCCAGTAGACGACGTGCTTCAACCCGGATGCCGCTGCTTTCGCCTTCTCCATTTCGTCGAATAGCTTGCCGTCGCACAGCGCCAGCGTGATCTCGGCCTTCTGGATTGGATACAGAAGCTCCTTGGCGCGCAACAAGGGCATGGTCGCAACCACGATGCCGCCGGCCTTGATGACCGCAAGATAAGTCGCGACCATCATCGGATTGTTCGCCGAGCGGAGCAGGACGCGGCCGCCGGTCACGAGGCCAAGCTTGCCGACCAGCACGTTGGCAATGCGGTTCACGAGCTGTTGCAGCTCGCGATAGCTGTAGCTGACGGAAGGACTGATCGCGCATGGCGCATCGCCATGCCCCTCTTCGACCCAGCGATCAAGGAAGTAGCTGACACAGTTCAATCGCCGCGGATACTGCAGCTCCGGCCGCGTGAAGATGAACTCGGGCCAGAGATCGCGGGGCGGCAGATGTTGCAGGGCAAAGGTGTCGGCGTGAGCCGTTTCAGCCCTGCCGTCATATGAGCCCGGAAGTTGAACCTTGGCGGCGTTAGCCATCGCACGCTCCTTTCAGCTTGGAGAGCACCCGGCAGCATTATCTCGGAAATCATTTTAGGCTTAAAATAATTTGGCGCAATAGCAGATTTTGGACATCCCGTGCTTTTTCTGACGGCAGGGGGAGAGTTCGCTGCGGAACAGCCTACGTTCTGCGGCGCGAAGCGGATTTCTGGGCCGAGGCTTTGGTCTTGGCCAGGAGGCGCATCAATTCACGCACGTCCTTTGGCGTGAGATCGGCAAAGACGTCGGCAATCCACGTTTCGTGTTCCGCGGCCATCTTGCGAAACTCGGCGCGGCCAAGCTTCGTCAGCCGGATGACCTGGACACGGCGGTCGGTGTCGGACGTGCGGCGATCGAGGTGCCCGGATTCCACAAGGCGTTCGACGAGCCCGGTGACGTTGCCGTTGGAGACCATCATCCGTTTGGAGACGTCGGACAAGGTCATGCCGTCCGGCGCCTTGTCGAGTTGCGCCATCAGATCGAAGCGAGGCAACGTGACGTCGAACCGCTCCCGTAGGCGGCTGCGCACCTCACCCTCGATCAGGGTCGTACAGGTCAACAGACGCAGCCACAGCCGAAGCTCTTCGGCGTGGTCGTCCGGAAGTTCGACAGCCTTGGTCTCGGAATCGAGCATCGTGGTGCGGTCACTATGTCACGGCACTGGCGGCGGAAGCGAGCCAACGGTCGTTTTGAGCTTCAAGTAATTTCTGCCTCGCCGCAAGCCCAAAACGCGTCGGACAACCAGTGCGGGCCGAATTTCTTTAGGCTTCAAGCAATTGGCGTGCCGCTTGCATATGGCGTGGGGCTGGTGGCGCAACGCAAGATGCAGCAAGCTTCGGCACTGCTTGCCGCGGACGCCGTCATCAGAATAAGCTTGGATCGAACGACAAGGCTGTAGCGTGAGCGCGAGCATATCGGGGAGAGATCATGAAGAAGCAACTGAAGTTGGCGGGATTGGCTTTGCTCGTCGGCGCCGCACTGGACCCGGCACTTGCGCAGGAGAAGATCAAGCTCGGCGTGATCGTGACCCTGTCGGGCCCTGCCGCCGCGCTTGGCCAGCAGGTTCGCGACGGTTTCGCGCTCGCGGTCAAGGATCTCGGCGGCAAGATGGGCGGCCGCGATGTCGAGGTCGTGGTGGTCGACGATGAGCTGAAGCCGGATGCGGCGGTGACCAAGGTCAAGGGCTTGCTCGAGCGCGACAAGGTCGATTTCGTGGTCGGGCCGATCTTCTCCAACATCCTGCAAGCAATCCATCGCCCGGTTACGGAGTCCAAGACCTTCCTGATCAGCCCCAATGCCGGCCCGTCGACCTACGCCGGCAAGGACTGTAGCCCGTTCTTCTACGTGACCTCCTACCAGAACGACCAGGTGCACGAGATCCTCGGCAAGGTGGCCCAGGATCGCGGCTACAAGCGCATGTATGTGATGGTACCGAACTATCAGGCCGGCAAGGATTCAGCGGCCGGTTTCAAGCTCGACTACAAGGGCGAAATCGTCGAGGAATCCTATATGCCGCTCAACACGCTGGACTTTCAGCCGGAGCTTTCGAAGATTTCTTCGCTCAAGCCCGATGCGCTCTTCACCTTCATGCCGGGCGGCCTTGGCGTCAACCTCGTCAAGCAGTACCGGCAGGCGGGGCTCGCCGATACGATCCCGGTGCTGTCGGCCTTCACCGTCGACGAATCCACCTTGCCGGCGCAGCAGGACGCGGCGGTGGGCATGTTCGGCGGCGCGAATTGGGCGCCCAATCTCGACAACCCGCAAAACAAGAAGTTCGTCGCGGCCTATGAAGCCGCCTACAACAGCGTGCCAGGCACCTATGCTTTCCAGGCCTATGATGCCGCGATGTTGATCGACAGCGCGGTCAAAGCGGTGAAAGGCGACCTCTCCAACAAGGAAGCCGTGGGCGCAGCATTGAAGAAAGCCGACTTCACCTCGCTGCGCGGCTCCTTCAAATTCAACACCAACGGCTATCCGATCCAGGATTTCTATCTGACCAAGGTCGCCAAGCGCCCTGACGGAAAATTCCAGACCGAGATCGTTCAAAAGGTCTTCGAGAACTACGGCGACCGTTACGCAAAAGACTGCAAGCCGGCGAACTGAATGCCGCGTCGAGGGTCGAATAAAGGGAGGAATTCAAGTGAAGAGCGAGATCACCGGCATCACGAGGGCCAATGAGGGTATCCAGGGCATTTCCTGGAACATTCTCGGCCAGACCTATGTGCCAAAGAGCTATGCCGAGCACAGCTTCTCCTGGCACGCGACGCTGCCGCCCGGCACCTTCGTGCCGCCGCATATCCATCCGGACCAGGACGAGTATCTCTATATGCTGGAGGGAAAGCTCGATTTCCTGCTCGGCAATACCGAAGCGCAGGCGACGCCCGGCGACTTGATCCGCCTCGGCATGGGCGTCCCGCACGGCATCTTCAACAAGTCGGAGCAGACGGCGAAGGTGCTGTTCTGGGTCTCACCGAGCCGCAAGCTCTACGACCTGTTCTGGGGCCTTCACAACATGAAGGAACAGAAGCCCGAGGACGTCGTCGCGATGGCCGCAGAGTTCAACATCCACTTCCTGCCCCCGCCGCCATCCTAGGCGGCGGCGCTGCGTCACGCCCTGACGGCGGCAAGACCCGGCACTGCGGCGAAGCCCGCCTTCGTCGCATAGCCGCGCACGATCGCCTCGCGCTGCGAGTAGCTCAGGACGTTCTCGACGTTGTCGAAACCATCGGGCGCGAGCTGCTCGACCGCATCGATCACCCCTTCCGGGCCGCCGCGACGATTGGAGCGGACAATCTCGGCCGTCATCGGCAGGCGCTTCTTCTCGTACTCGACCAGCGCCTGGCGCGGGTGCTCGGAGCGCGCCAATAGGTCCGCAAGGCAGCGCGCATCGAGAATGGCCTGAGACGCGCCGTTCGAGCCGACCGGATACATCGGATGCGCGGCATCACCCAGCAGCGTAACCCGCCCCGACGACCAATAGGGCAAGGGATCGCGGTCACAGGTGGGATATTCGTAGAACTCGGGCGTTGCCGAGATCAGGCTCTTGACGTCGATATAAGGCACCGAGAAGCGCGCGACGTGCGGCATCAGTTCCTCGCGCCGACCCGGCCGCGACCAGTCCTCCTTGCGCGGAGGCGGCGCATTGCCCTCGCCGATCTTCACCAGCACCGCCCAGTTCGTGAGGCGGCTCGCGGGGCTCGAGCCCTCCGCGATCGGATAGACCACGACCTTGGCGTTCAGGCCACCGGCGACGATCATCGACTTGCCGGTAAGGAACACCGGCCAGTCTCGCGCACCGCGCCATAGCATCAGGCCGTTCCAGCAGGGCGGTCCCTCGTTCGGAAACAGCGTCTCGCGCACGCGCGAATGGATGCCGTCAGCGCCAATCAGGATGTCACCATGCGCCGTGTGGACGTGTCCGCCGGAGCGATCAAAGAAATAGGCGGTGACGCCGCCTTCGTCCTGGTTGAAGGCGCCCAGGCGACAACCTGTGTGAATGATCTCGGGCCCGAGCCGCTCCTCGACCGCGCGGTGGATGACGCCCTGCAAGCGGCCTCGATGAATCGAGAATTGCGGCACGTCATGACCCGCGTCGATGCCGCGCGCCTCGCGCCAGACTTCCTGACCGTGACGATTGAGATAATAGAGCTGGTCGGTGCGGATCGCGACCTCGTCCAGATTCGGCAACAGACCGAGCCCGGCAAGCTCGCGCATGGCGTGCGGCAGGGTGTTGATTCCGACGCCAAGCTCGCGAATGGTATCAGCTTGTTCAAAGATCTCGCACGCAATGCCGCGCGCGCGCAGCATCAACGCCGTGGTGAGGCCTCCGATACCGCCACCAACGATAATCGCCTTCATCGCCCAAACTCCACTCGATACACGCCAGGCAATGGGGTTAACGTTGCATGGGCGGTCACTCCGCCGCAAGCGGCTTTGTTGCCCCGCCTTCAGCGCCGCCTGGGGTCTTGGGCTTAGACTTAATTCTAGGCTCCTTGGAATCCTGCTGCGGCGCGAGCCTTAGTCTCCCCTGAAGACGGGCTTAACCTTGTTGGCGAAGGCCTCGAAAGCGCGGTTGAAATCGGCCGTCGTCATGCACAAAGCCTGTGCCACGGCCTCCGCCTCGATGGCCTCTTCCACCGACATGGCCCATTCCATCGCCAGCATCCGCTTGGTCATGGTGTTGGCGAAAGTCGGGCCTTCCGCGACTTGCTTCGCCAGCAGTTGCGCCTGCGGCAAAACCTGCTCGGTTGTGACGATACGGCTGAAGAACCCCCAGCGCTCGCCCTCCTCCGCGGTCATGAAACGCCCGGTGTAAAGCAGCTCCGAGGCCCGAGACTGACCGATGATCCGCGGCAGGATGGCGCAGGCCCCCATATCGCAGCCGGCGAGTCCGACCTTGTTGAAGAGAAACGCAACCTTGGCCCCACTTGCCGCCAGCCGCATGTCCGAAGCCATGGCGACGATTGCACCCGCGCCGGCACAGATGCCTTCCACCGCGGCGACGATTGGCTGCGGGCAGGCCCGCATCGCCTTGACGAGATCGCCGGTCATCCGCGTAAAGGCCGTGAGCCCTTTGGTGTCCATCTTGACGAGGGGACCGATGATCTCGAACACGTCGCCGCCCGAGGAAAAATTGCCGCCGGCGCCGGTGACGACGATGGCCTTCACTTCGTCATCGAACGCGCAGGCGCGGAAGAAGTCGGTAAGCTCGCGATAGCTTTCGAACGTCAGGGGATTTTTTCGTTCCGGGCGATTCAATGTGACCGTGGCCACATGGCCAACCACTGCAAGCAGGAAATGCCGGGGGGAATAATCCGCCAACGGCACGGTAACGGGATTGGCTGGTCTGCTCATGAGAACTCCCTGTCATTCTTGTTCCGCTACCTTGCAGTCTATATTTCGCCGCCGGCCACTGCGATAGCCTGGCCCGTGATTGCGCCGGCTCCTTCACCGCATAGCCAGAGCACGGCGTCTGCCACCTCCCGAGGCGTGACGAGCCGACCTTGCGGGTTATGCCGCGCGAGATCGGCGATCGCCTGCTCGCGGCTCCGCCCTGTCTTCTTCATGATGTTCTCGATGCTATCGGCAACGAGATCCGTGTCCGTAAAGCCCGGGCAGACGGCATTCACGGTGATATTGCCACTTGCCATTTCCAGCGCCAGCGAACGCACGAGCCCGATCACGGCGTGTTTGGCAGCAACATAAGCGCTGACGTAAGCATAGCCTTTCAGTCCGGCAGTCGATGCGATCGCGACGACGCGGCCGTAAGGCCGATCCTTCATCCCAGGCAGCACGGCCCGGACGGCGTGCACCACGCCCATGAAGTTGACGTCCATCATCCGGGCAAAGAGCGCGGCGTCCGATTTCGCAAATGGCGCGGACTCCGCACTGCCGGCGTTTGCGATCAGGATGTCGATGGGCTGCCGCTCTGCCGCCTTGGCGATCGCAGCCCTCAGCGCCGCCTCATCCGAGACATCGGCGACGGCGGCAAAATGCGCTGCACCTGCCCTGACAGCCTCTTCCAGCGTCGCTGCGTTGCGGCCGAGAACGGTGACCGTGGCGCCGGCTCCTGTCAAAGCTGCTGCGATCGCACGGCCGATGCCGCGGCCACCGCCTGTCACGAGTGCATGCGAAGAACGCGGCAGTCCGGACATGCGCAGCCTCCCTGACAGGCACCGATGGGTCGAGCCTTCCGGATATATTTTAAGCTTCAAATTATTGCAATGGAAGGGCCCATTTCAGCCCTCGCGAGGCGCCGGTCCGGAAATTGCTTTAAGTATAAAGTTATCCCTTCCCATCCCCGACAGGCCTGTTAGCATCGGCGGGCCGAGCAAGAGGAAGCCGCGTGCAGCAACCGACGCCGACGATAACCAGGGATGGACGCTTTGCCTATGAGGTCGCAGGCAGTCCGGACGCGATGCCTTTGGTCTTTCTGCATGGCATTGGCGGTGCCGCGCGTGCCTGGCGTCACCAGCTCACGACATTTGGCAGGCGTTTTCGTGCAGTTGCCTGGGACATGCCGGGCTATGGCGGGTCGCAACCACTCCCAAACGTCAGCATCGCCGCACTGGCGGGGGCCTTGCAGGAGTTCCTGAAACAGATCGAAGCCAACGGCCCCATCCTGGTTGGCCATTCGATCGGGGGAATGATCGTGCAGCAATGGCTGACGCAACATCCTCGATCCGCGCGCGCCGTGGTATTGGCGCAGACCAGCCCGGCCTTCGGCAATGCCGACGGTGACTGGCAAAAATCGTTCATTGCAGCACGGCTTGGCCCGCTCGATCGCGGCGAAACCATGAGGTCGCTCGCCCCCTCCCTCGTCAAGGAGCTGGTTGGCGAAAATCCCGATACCAAGGGCCTGGATGTCGCGCGTGACTGCATGGCCGGCGTGCCGGAGGCGAGCTATCGCGCAATGATGCTCGCCTTGATCGGATTCGACCAGCGAAGCACACTCAAGGACATCGCCGTTCCGACGCTGCTCCTGTCCGGATCCAGGGACAACAATGCGCCTGCGCCGATGATGGCGAAAATGGCAGGCCATATTCCCGCAGCTCGCTACGTGGAGCTCGCCGGGGTCGGCCATCTCGCCAATCTCGAACGTCCCCAAGCATTCGACGCAGCAATCAACGATTTTCTGGAATCGAGCGTGGCCAAAACAAAGTGACCGGACAATGACCATGCAAGTCAGCAAGAGCAGCACAGCCGACAAGCTCGCGCTGGACGCGCCGATCTTCGATCCCGTCGCATTTCGTCTGGACGGCGAGCAGACTGCCATCATCGCGCGAGCGCGGGAGATCGGTCAGAGCGTGTTCGCCGGCCGCGCCGCGGCCTATGACCGTGACGCGGTGTTCCCGACCGAGAATTATAGGGATCTGCACCGCGTCGGCCTGCTCGGCATCGCCGTCCCGAAGAAGCATGGCGGGCTGGGGGCCGGCTACCAGACTTACGCCCTCGCGGCGGCTGAGATTGGCCGCTATTGCGGTGCGACCGCGCTGACCTGGAACATGCATGTGTGTTCGACACTGTGGTCCGGGCCGCTGGCGGACGACCTCGACATGGATGATGCAATGCGTGCGGAGCACGAGCGTCGTCGGGCGGTCCACTATAAGCGCATCGTCGAGGATGGTGCGATCTACTCACAGCCGTTCTCGGAAGGCGGCGCGGCGGCCGCCGGCGGCGTTGCATTTGGCACCGAGGCGAAACCGGTTGGCGGCGGCTGGATCATCAACGGGAAGAAGATCTTCGCTTCGCTCTCGGGCCATGCCGATTACTACGGCGTGCTCTGCACCGAGGTGGAAGAAGGCGAAAAGGCTTCACGGCGCAATACGCTCTACCTCGCCATTCCCGCCAAGGCGGAAGGCGTATCTGTGGTCGGGGATTGGGATCCGCTTGGGATGCGAGGAACGGTCTCGCGCACGCTCCTGTTCAAGGACGTGTTCGTGCCGGAAGACGCTGCCCTGATGCCGCGCGGCGTCTATTTCCAGGCGGCGATGCGTTGGCCGCACATGTTCCTGACGTTGTCGCCGACTTATATGGGCCTTGCGCAGGCGGCCTATGATTTCACCGTACGCTATTTGCGCGGCGAGGTTCCCGGCATGCCGCCGGTCAAACGCAGGATGTATCCGACCAAGCAGATCGCGGTCGCTCAGATGCAGATCAAGCTCGAGCAGATCAAGGCGATCTGGTTTCAGGCGGTCACCGAGGCTTGCGCCAATCCGAGCAAGGAGCAGGTGTTGCGGGCCTACGCCGCACAATATTCGGTCATGGAAGGCGCCAACGAACTCGCAGCGCTGGCGATCCGCACTTGCGGCGGCCAGGCCATGCTCAAATCATTGCCGCTGGAGCGCATCTATCGCGACAGCCGTTGCGGCTCGCTGATGCTGCCCTGGACCGCCGAACTCTGCCTCGATCGCATCGGGCGCGAGGCGCTGTACGAGCCCGGCGAATCGGACGACTGACAGTGGACCTCTGTCACCTCATCGATCGCAACGCGGCGTTCGCGCCGGACAAGCCCGCGATCCATTTCGAAGGGGAGAGCTTGAGCTATGCGGCCTTTGCCGCGCGCATCGAGCGGACCGCCAGCGCGTTGAAGGCCGAGTTCGGCGTCGGCCGTGGCGATCGCGTCGCGATCCTGAGCCTGAACCGGCCCGACTATCTCGTCCTGCTCTACGCGTGCGCACGGCTCGGCGCGATGCTGGTGCCGTTGAACTGGCGGCTCGCGGTTGCCGAGCAGCTTTTCATTCTCACGGATGCCGGCGCCAAGGTGCTGGTGCTCGAACAGGCTTTTGCCGACGTACTTCCGGAGCTGCAGCGAAGCCTGCCGGGCATCAATCTTCTTGGTCTCGGTTTCGCACCGCCGAATGGCCGCACGTTCGATTCACTGCTGGAATGCGACGACCTTGACGGGCGCAATCCGCACGCCGATCTCGCCTGTCCTCTTCTCATCGTCTACACGTCGGGTACCACTGGCCGGCCGAAGGGCGCGGTGCTGCGTCAGGAAGCTCTGTTCTGGAACGGCGTCATGAGCCAGCACATGCACAATCTGACGTCGGACGACCACGTGCTGACGGTACTCCCGTTCTTTCACGTCGGAGGACTCAATATCCAGACCACGCCGGCTCTGCACGTGGGTGCGACCGTCACGATTCATTCGCGTTTCACGCCGGAGGCTGCGCTTGCCAGCTTCGAGCGCGACCGCCCGACACTGACCGTATTGGTACCGGCGATCATCCAGGCGGTGAGCGACCATCCCGGCTGGGCTGCGGCCGATCTCTCGTCCCTGAAGGCCATTGCCACAGGATCGACCATCGTGCCGCCACACCTGATCGAGCGCTTCGTCGCGCGCGGTGTTCCGGTCCTGCAAGTCTACGGCTCGACCGAGACTTGCCCGATCGCCGTATACACCCGGCTCGGCGGAGATTTGTCGCGCGCAGGCTCGACCGGCCTGCCCGGCCTCTGCTGCGAAGCGAAGGTGATCGGCCATGATGGCACTGAGGTCGCGCCTGGAACACCTGGCGAGATCGCAGTGCGCGGCCCCAATGTCTTTTTCGAATATTGGGGCAACGAGATTGCTACCAGCGACGCGCTGCATGACGGCTGGTACCGCACTGGCGACATTGGCCTGTGTGATGACGACGGATATTTCTGGGTCCGGGATCGCAAGAAGAACTTGATCATTTCCGGCGGCGAAAACATCTATCCGGCCGAGGTCGAACGCGTCCTGCTGGAGCATCCCGACGTCAGCGAATGCGCAGTGATCGGCAGGCCTGATCCGCGCTGGGATGAAGTGCCGGTCGCCTATGTGATCCCGCGGTCGGATCGTCGGCCCAACGCCGACCAGTTGAAAGCGAATTTGCAGGAGCAGCTCGCGCGCTACAAGGTTCCGCGCGAGTTCGTCTTTGTCACCGACCTGCCGCGCACAGCGCTGGGCAAGGTGCAGCATTTCCTGCTGAAGCAGCTCGACGCACAGTCGCGCGCACAAGGAGAAGTCTCTTGAGGATTGCCGTGCTGGGTGGCGGTAATGGCTCTTTCGCAGCCGCCGGTGATTTTACTCTCTCCGGGCACGAGGTTCGGCTCTGGCGGCGCGACGGAGATCAAGTGGCAGCGCACCGCGCATCAGGTTCGCACATCCTCGTCAAGGACCACAACGGCCGGCATGATGCAAAGCTCGCACTGGTCACGACCGATATTGTCGAGGCGACCAGCAACGCCGAGCTGATCCTTTGCCCCGCACCGGCCTTTGCCCAGCAGGATATCGCTCGCCTGCTTGCGCCGCACCTGCGGGACGGACAGGTCGTGTTTCTCCCGCCGGCAACCTTCGGCTCGATGATCTTCGCTCTGGCTCTGCGCGCTTGCGGAAATCGCGCCGAGGTGAGCTTTGCCGAAACCGGCACGCTGCCCTGGCTGACGCGCAAGCATGGGCCGTTCGAGGTCGCGATCACCATCCGCGCCAAGCGATTGCCGGTCGGCGTGTTCCCGCTTAGTCAGGCCCCGCACGCACTCGAAGTGATCAGCCGTGCGTTTCCCGGCGCGATCGAGCCTTGTGGAGACGCCCTCTCCGGCGCCTTGATGAACGCAGGACCGATCATTCATCCGCCGCTGATCGTCATGAACGCGGGACCAATCGAGCATTTTGAACGCTGGGACATCCACAAGGAAGGCACGCAAGCCGCGATCCGCCGGGTGACGGATGCGCTCGATGACGAGCGCATCGCCGTGCGCGAAAAGCTCGGCTACGGGGCTCCGCACTTCCCGCTTGCCCATCATTATGCAAAGGACGGCGAAATCTGGATGTACGGCCGCGGCTCGCACGACCGCCTCACCGATTCCGGCGACTGGCGCGAGCAGATCGTGCTCAGCGACCACCGCTACATGCGCGAGGATCTCCGGCTCGGGCTCTCGCTCCTCGTCTCGGTCGCCGAGCTGGCCGGCGTTGCAACTCCGCTCGCGCGAGCCTTTCTCGCCATCGGCGGCGCCATCTGCAGCGAAGATTTTGCAAGAAACGGCCGTACGCTCGCAACCTTGGGCCTCGGCCAACTCAGCCAGGTCGACTTGCAAACGCTACTGCGTGAGGGCTTTGCCCGATGACCGCCCGCACCAACATCGCCTGTCTCGGCGCCGGTCGCATGGGCCGCGGGATTGCGGTCGCCTTCGCTTATGCCGGACACGCGGTCACCATGATCGACGTCAAGGCCCGTTCTGCGGAAGAGTTCGCAAGGCTTGAGGCGGACGCGTTGAACGAGGTCCGCACGACATTCGGAAGCCTGGCGCGCCTGGGACTGCTCGCCGACGCGCAAGCTGACATGCTCATCAGACGGGTCTCGGTGGTACAGGCCAGCGAAAGCGAGAAAGCCCTGTCAAGCGCTGGCCTCGTCTTCGAAGGGGTCCCCGAAGTCGTCGCGCTCAAGCGCGAGGTGCTCGCGGCTGCATCAAGGCAGGTCCCACACGACACCATCATTGCCTCCACGACATCGACGATCCTCGTCGACGATCTCTCCAGTGCGATCGAACATCCCGGCCGCTTCCTCAACGTTCACTGGCTCAATCCGGCCTATCTGATCCCGCTTGTCGAGATCTCGCCAGGCGCTGCCACCGATCCCGCCGTTGTCGATCGAGTCAAGGCGCTGCTTGAAGGCATCGGCAAGGTGCCGGTGGTCTGCGCCGCAACGCCCGGCTTCATCGTTCCGCGCATCCAGGCGCTCGCCATGAACGAGGCTGCGCGCATGGTCGAGGAAGGCGTTGCCAGCGCCGAGGAGATCGACAAGGCGATCCGCTACGGGTTCGGCTTCCGCTACGCGGTGCTGGGGCTGCTGGAGTTCATCGATTGGGGCGGCGGCGATATTCTCTTTTACGCCAGCCGCTATCTCGAAGCCGCCCTCGGTAGCGATCGCTATCGGGCACCGGAGGTCATTTCCCGCAACATGCAGGAAGGCAGGATCGGACTCCGTACCGGCGCAGGCTTCCTCGATTATTCGGGGCTCGATGTCGACGCCTATCGCGAGGCACGGCTCAAGGCGATGGTCGACCTGCTCCGGCACTTTGGCCTTGCGCAACCGCCGGCGCTCGACGGCGACTAAAGCGCGATGAGATCAGGAAGACTCGTCATCGCGCTTTAGGTTGTTGTTTGAGCATGATCTCCGTGCAAACGCGTTCCGCGTTTGTCGCGAAGGAAAACCGCTTCACACTTTTCCGGATCATGCTCTAGCCGAACACGTCCTGCAGCACGCCGTCACGCACCACGGCAACGCCGTCGAGCTCGATCGTGGTTCCCATCATGGGCAGATCGAAATGCCCCGCCGTGTAGCGACCGGCAAATTCATTCGCACCGGTCGAGAACAGGAAGTTGCCGGAGACCGCGCGCAGTTCCGTGCCGTTGGTGTCGCGCTGATCGTACATCGACAGCGCCTCGTAACGCGCGCCCGGGTTCATGCCGAAGCCCACATGCGACACCGCATAGGCCTCTCGGTCGCCCCACGCGGCAAGATAGGCGCGCATCATAGCGGCGTCGGTGCCCTCTCCTTCGAGTTCGACGACATAGTCGTCTTTCAACGTCATCTTCACTGGCGACGTCAGATAGCGCTTGAAGGTGAGATTGATGTCGCCCGGGGCCATGACCAGAGTCCCGTTGATGGTCCCGCTCTTCGGAAAGCTGACGACGATGCCGCCCGGCCAATGAGCCAGCGTACCCGGCTTGTCGGTCCACCCCCAGACCCCGACAGTGGAAGCCCCGACCATGTCGACATCGAGCGCCGTGCCTGCCTTCGAGGTGACGCGCATCCTCTTCGTCCCCCGCAGCATCTTGGCCGCCGCGCGGACCCGCTTTTCGAGCGCTGGATCCGGCACCATGCGCTCAAGCGCTTCGGGGTGTTCATTGGAGATCACCAGAATTCGGGCGCCCGCCTTGAGGATTTCCGGCGTCTCCACGGCGTGCATCAAGCCTTCGATGGTACAATCGACCACAAAACCAGCCTGCTGCAGGGCGCTGATGACGGGCGCCATCCGCTGGATCGCCTCGCTCGCTCCGGTGGAACGGACGGGCACGTTATGGCGGTTTCTCGGAGTGGGCATGACGACATGGAACGGCCGTGCGCCTAGACGCAGCAGAGCGAGCTCCGCCAGATGCACGTTGAGCGCACGCGACTGGGTTTCCGAAAGAATGGCGGCCGTATCGCCCGCCTTGACGGCGCACCGCTCAAAAATCTCGCAGAACGCGTCGATCCATTTCGCCTCGATCCGATCTGCCAGCATGATTCACTCCCCGACCTTCTTATTCTCTTGTGCTCTCAGATCACGCCTCGGGAAAGCCCCGCAGCAGGTACAACCGTGCGGCCTGCAACAGGGCGTTCAGGATCAATCCCAGCAGGGAGATCGTGATCAACGGCACGAACATGTCAACGGCCTGGAAAGTGCGAGCCGCAGTGATGAGCACATGGCCGAGGCCGTCGGTTGACGTGATCATCTCGGCCAGGAACACCACGATGCACGAAATGACGAGCCCGATGCGGCACCCCGTCAGGATCGACGGCATCGCAGCCGGCAACACGACCTTGAGCAATATCTCCCGCCGCGGCGTACCAGCCGCCATCGCCGACCAGATCAGCTTCTGCTCCACGGTGGAAGCACCATAATAGGTGGACAAAAGGATCGGGAACAGCGCATCCGCAGCGACCAGCGCGATCTTCGATTCATGACTGAAGCCGAGCAGAAGCAGCAGCGCAGGATAAAGCGCGACTTTCGGCAACGGCGCGAGAACTCGTACGAGCGGCCGCACGATGGCGTTGATCGCGGGACTCGCAGCCGCCACCATACCGATGCTGACGCCCAGCGCGACCGCAATCAGGAAACCAGCGAATAACCGGAACAGGGTCGCGATGATCTCCTGCTGAAAACCGGCGGTGGCAAGCTGTTGCAGCAACCGCGTAAAAACGAATCCCGGTGGAGGCAGCAAGGCGACTGGCGCCACTCCAAACGATACCAGGCCCTGCCACAATGCGATCAGCGAGGCGATCGGCAGAAGCCCGAGGAAGACGTCCGTAGAGAGCGTGCGCGACTTCATGAAAAGCTCAAGGGCATATCGAACTGCGGCTCCGACCACCGCACCAAGCGGGCCCGGACCCTCTCAAAGGCCGCATCAAGACCTATTCCCATGGCACCGACGATAATGATCATCGCGAAGACGGTGTCATACTGGCCCATGTCGAGCGCATTGAAGAGGATATTGCCGGCGCCGGACTGACGGGCGATCATCTCGCTGGTGATCATGGTGATCAGCGCCAGCACGATTCCCGTACGACAACCAGTCAGGATCTCCGGCAACGCCGCCGGGAGCACGATACGGACCAGGCGTTGTACAGATGACAGGCCCATGGCGGCCCCGGACCACAGCATCTTCTCTTCGACCGCCTTGGCGCCTTCAAAACTGTGATAAATTACCGGCAGACTGACGCCGAGAAAGATGACGAGCGTCTTGGCGATATCGCCGACACCGAGCCACAGCATGATGATCGGCATCAACGCCGCCTTTGGCACTGGATAGATCACCATCAGAAGCGGATTGAAGAAAGCCGCCACGGCCCGGCTCCGGCCCATCAGGAGCCCGAGCGGGATCGAAACGGCGACGGCCGCAGCAAAACCGATTGCCATGCGACGCAGCGACGCCAGGATATTGATCAGGGACTCCTTGTCGCCAAGAATGGCCGGAACCGCACGCATGGCTTCGAGCGCGGTTGGGAAACTGTCGTTCTTCAGGGCAAGCGCCGCAACCTGCCACACCGCGAACAGTCCGACGCAGGCGAGCACGGGAGCAACACGCCTACCGATGGTAGCGGGCAACGTCATGCGTTCACACCAACCTCGTCGCCATCATCGAACATGCGCTCGATATCGACGATGTATTTCTGATAGCGCGGATCGAGCAGCAGCTCGGTCCGCCGGCGTGGCCGTGGCAAATCGACATCAATCACCTGCCGGATACGACCGGGAGATCGCGACATCATCACGACCTTGTCTGAAAGAAACACCGCTTCGTCGACAGAGTGCGTCACGAACAGAACCGTCTTCCGGTCACGTTCCCAGATGTTGAGGAGGTCGTTCTGAAGCCGCGTACGCGTATGAGCATCGAGCGCTCCGAAGGGCTCGTCCATCAGCAACACTTCGGGATGGTAGGCGAGCGTGCGGGCAAGCGCGACGCGCTGCTTCATTCCGCCTGACAGCTCCTTGGGATAGAAATTCTCGTAACCCTTGAGGCCAACCATCTCGATCAGCGCGCGGCTCTGTGCCTCCGCCTCTGTCGCGCGGATGCCTTGCTGACGCGGCCCGTACATGACGTTGCCCAGGACGGTCTTCCATGGAAACAGCGCGAACTCCTGAAACACCGGCCCGCGATCGGGTCCGGGCGCCGTGATCGTCTTGCCCTTCACTTTCGCAGAGCCGCTGGTCGGACTGACGAAACCGCCGACAATGTAGAGAAGCGTCGACTTGCCGCAGCCGGACGGCCCGAGGATGGAGACGAAAGCGCCTTCTTCGATCGTCAGCGAGATATCCGACAGCGCAAGATGATCCTTGCGCGCCGACGTTTGAAAGATCTGCGATACGCGGTCGATTTCGATCATCGCGGTCGCAGGCCGTTGTGCCAGCGTCGGAGTCGCTACCTCACCCGATCTCGAAGGCAACACCTTCATGCCGTCTCTCGCCTCATGCGCGCGCGCCTCCGAGTAAGGACCCGTTCAATTCCCCTAACGACCGGCATCGATTGATCAAGAAACTTGCCAAGCAAATGCCGTTCTAACGCTCGAACCGTTCACTTGAACCAGGGCCATTCCGCCGGTCCCTCGTGAGTGACCGCTCCTCCTGGAGCCTGGCCAACGAGTCGCGCATATTTGGCAAGGGCTCCGGCGCGGTGGCGCGGTGGCCGCGGCTTCCAGTCGCGCCGGCGCGCTTCGAGCTCTCGTTCGTCGATCAACAGATCCAAGCGACGGCTGCTCGCGTCGATCCTAATTCTATCGCCGTCGCGCACCAGTGCCAACGGGCCTCCGACGAAGGCTTCAGGGGATACGTACCCGATACACATGCCACGTGTTGCTCCGGAAAAACGTCCGTCGGTGATGAGGGCCACCTTCTCGCCCATACCCTGGCCATAGATCAGCGCCGTAACGCCGAGCATCTCGCGCATGCCGGGGCCGCCAACCGGTCCCTCATTGCGGATCACGAGGACCTCGCCTGCCCCGTAGCTGCGGCTACGCACGGCTTCGACACAGGCCTCTTCATCTTCGAAGACACGCGCCGGCCCTTCAAAGGACAGGCTCTTCAATCCCGCAACCTTGATCACGGCACCATCCGGGCAGAGACTGCCCTTGAGCACTGCGACGCCTCCATCGCTCATAATGGGTGTGCCGGCCGAATAAATCACCTCGCCGTCCGGCGCGTTGGAACTGCCATACTCGTCGGCAATCGTTCGACCGGTGATGGTCAGGCAGCTTCCGTCAATATGTCCACTCTGGACCAGCTCCCGGATCACGACGGCCGCTCCGCCGACATCGTAAACATCCTTGGCGGTATACTTGCCGCCGGGACGCAGATTTCCAATCAGCGGGGTGCGGGCAAAAACCTCACCGACATCATCGATGGTGAAGGAAATCCCGGCCTCATTGGCTATTGCCGGCAGGTGCAAGGCCGCATTCGTCGAGCCGCCGGTGGCAGCAACAATTGCAGCGCCATTTTCCAGCGCCTTCCGTGTCACGATATCGCGCGGCAGTAGCCCGCCGCGCTCGAGCATTTCCATGACGAGCCGGCCCGCACGGCGCGAGACCTGCGCGCGTTCCGGGTAGACGCCGGGGATCATCGAGCAATTGGGGATGGTGAGGCCCATCGCCTCCGAAACCATCGCCATGGTGTTTGCGGTGAATTGCCCGGCGCACGCGCCGATGGTCGGCAGGCAGCTCCGCTCGATCTTTTCGAGCGTAGCACCATCGATCTCGCCGGTCATGAAGCCGCCGACCGCCTCGTAGGAATCGAGTACGGTCAGCGTTCGTCCTTCCAGTCGGCCTGGCAACGCACTGCCGCCGTAGATGAAGATCGACGGCACGTTGCAGCGGATCATGCCCATCATCACGCCGGGAAGCGTCTTGTCGCAGCCGCCGAAGCCGATCAATGCGTCATAGGCAAGGCCGTGAACGACGGCTTCGATGGAGTCGGCGATCAGCTCGCGCGAAAACAGGGAGAACTTCATTCCCTCGTGATTCATGCTGATGCCGTCGGACACCGAGATCGTCGTGAACTCGCGCGGTGTTCCGCCGGCTTCCTCGATGCCCGCCTTGGCTGCGTCGACCTGGAAATCATGGGTCATGTTGCAGGGCGTCTGCTCGCCCTTCATACTGACGACCCCGACCATCGGCTTGGCGAGAGCCGCGTCGTCCAGCCCCATCGCACGCATGAACGCGCGATGCGGCGCGCGGTCGAGGCCGTCAGTCGTTACCCGGGAGCGCAGCTTCTTCATGCCCGTATCATCTACATTCGACATCCCACCCAATACTGGGACGCCGCAGATCGTTCCGGCTATTCGCCAACCTGCTTATTGCCAAGCTGCTTATTGCAATGGCGCAACGATGGTCGGATGCTTGAACTGCGCAACATCCAGCTTCGGCAGCATTCCGGTTTCGGCGTAGATATCCAGCATCTTCTGGATCGCCGGGAAATTCGGTGCGGCGCCCGGATCTCGCCCGAAATCATTGTCCTTGAGCAAGTAAGTATCGAGGACCGGGATCGGCGCCTTGAGCACTTCCGACACCACTTTCAGCGTCTCTTCGCGGTTCGCCAACGCCTTCTTCATGCCCGAGGTGATGTCGCGCACATAGGCTTTCACCAGTTCCGGGTTCTTGTCGACAAAGTCGGCACGGCAGGCTTCAAGGATGTGCACGATGTTCGGCATGGCCTGCGACAGCGAAAACAGCTTCCTCGTGCCGCCCTTTGCTTCCGCGCGCGCAGCGAATGGCTGGTTCATGTTGACTGCGTCGACCCTGCCCTGCCGCAGCGCGTCTTCCGAGACCGCAAAGCCGACCTCGACGAGCTTGATGTCCTTCGCGGGATCGACACCATTCTGCTTGAGCAGCATGTTGAACGGCCCCTGCGTACCGCCTCCGATCACAGAAATACCGACCGTCTTGCCCTTGAGATCGGCGATCGTCTTGATCGGCGAGTCGTCCATGACCGCCCAATAGACCGAAAAGCCGCCCGGCTTCTCGAACACGTGCTGAGCCACGATGTAGGCCTTCAGATTGCCGCCGACCACGCCGTTGGCAAGCGACAAAGGCGCTTGCGTGGCGCAGTCGAGCGCGCCGGCGGCAAGTGCCTGTGTCATGGGCGCCGTGCCCTGAAATTGTGTCCATTCGATATTGTAGGTCTTGCCGAGGTCGGGAAATTCCGCCGGTCGCCGCATCATCCAATATTTGGATTCCTCGGCCGGAATGGTCCAGCCGACACGGATCGTCTGCTGCGCCTGCGACGAGCCTGCGCTCGCAGCGATCGCTGCCATCGTCCCAAATGCCAGGACCCACTTTGAAACCGTCCGCATCATGCCCGCTCCGCTGCTTCGGCGCCGACCGGCGCCACCCAACCCCGACCAGGAGCCAAATGTTTCATGGTTCAAACAGTCAGGCAAGCCATGCGCATCGGCGCAATTTCCCCATCGGCTCCCGTGTATGCTAGGGCGACATTCAACCAGCATTGCACCGCGACACAAGGAGGCGACCCATGGCTGAATCCACCGGCGCGAACCCGCATCCCGCCGAGAAGCTCGGCTATCTTGGCCTCGGATTGATGGGTGCCCCCATGACCCGTCGTCTCCTCGCGGCCGGTTATGATGTGGCGATCTGGAACCGCTCGGCCGCGAAGGCAGCCGCGCTCGTCGAGGCCGGAGCGAAGCCCGTGGCCAGTCCCCGCGACGTTTTGACTGGTGCCAGCATCGTTTTCATGTGCCTGACCGATGCCGCAGCGGTCGAGGACGTAATCTTCGGCTCTGAAGGACTTGCAGCGGCCCCCGGCTTAGGCAAGCTCGCCGTCGACTTCTCCTCCATCCATCCGGATGCCGCGCGCGACATTGCCGCGCGGCTCAAGGCTGCAAATGGCATGGGCTGGATTGACGCGCCGGTCTCGGGCGGCACGAAAGGAGCAGAGGAAGGCACGCTAGCGGTCATGGCGGGCGGAGATCCCGCCGATGTCGAAAGGGTGCGGCCGTACGTCCTCGCAATGGCACGCAGGCTCACACACATGGGCCCGATCGGCGCCGGCCAGACCACCAAGCTCTGTAACCAGGTGATCGTTGGCTGCGCGATGGCCGTCCTTGCCGAAGCAACGCGTCTTGCGGTGAACGCCGGGATCGACGCAGGACGGCTTCCGGAAGCCCTCGCCGGCGGCTTTGCCGATTCCATTCCCCTCCAGCTGTTCGTCCCGCGGATGGTTCAGGGCATTCACGCCCCGCCGCTCGGCCACATCGCGACCATGCTGAAGGATCTCGACACCATCGCCGACCTCGCCCACGCCACCTCGACGCCCGTGCCGATGGCCTCGCTCGCGGGACAGCTGTTCAGACTTGCAAGCGCGAGCCGCGGCGCGGACGCTGACGCACTGGAGATCTACAAGCTCTCCGCACCAAAAGTTTGAATTGGTTTGGGTGCCGCGCGCCGAACCGGTCCGTCTCACGAGGGCTTCTGGCGATCATCGTCCGCCAAAAACCGCCCGTAGCTCCCGCGCGCAAAAAGCAGCGGCTCGCTTCGATTGTAGGAGTAGGCTTCTACAGCTCCGAGAAAGATCACGTGGTCGCCGCCGTAATATCGATTGACGGACCGGCATTGAAAATTGGCGACACTTTCCGCAAGCAGCGGCGCATGCCCGAGGCCAGGACTCCAGTCGATACCGGTGAATTTGTCGTCCGAAGATTTGGCGAACTTGTTCGCGAGCGCCTGCTGCGAGGCGCCGAGCACGTTGACTGCGAAGTGGCTGGCATTTTGAAAAACGGTCAGGCTCGACGAGTAGACCACGAGACTCCACAGCACGAGCGGCGGATTGAGAGATACCGAAGCGAATGAATTGCACGTCAAGCCGTAGGGTTTGCCGTCCGGACCCGCAGCGGTAATGATGGTCACTCCCGTCGCATACATGCCGAGGGCATTGCGAAAATCGCGCGGATCGATCGGCGAGCTGTCGCTCGCCAACTCGTTAGCTGGATTTGCGGCCGGTGGCTGCTTTGGCAAATCAGTCATCGGCCGGCCTCACAGCGTCAGGTTCTCGGACGGCAGGCCGAGCGCCACGCGGCCGTAGTTCGTACCAGCCGCGTCGAAATTGAACGCGAGGTGCGAGTTGACGGCGTGAGCATCGCGGAATTGCCGCTGCAAGACGCCGCTCGTGAACAATCCCCGGGCGCCGCTCGCGGCGAACAGCATCGACACCGCCTCGGTACACAGATTGACCGAGAATGCGCCGTCACGCCTGTATCTCGTCTTGGCTGCCATATTCGGAACGTGGCCACGCCGCGCATCTTCCATGGCAACCGCACAGGCAGAGCGCATGATCAAGCGTGCGGCGTCGATCTTCGCCGAGGCATCGGCAATCTTGATCTGGGTGCTCTGGAAATCGCTCAGCTTGGCGCGGTTGTAGGTCGATATGCGGTGGCGAACGACCTCGACGTAGTCATCGAGGCACGCCTGCGCGTTTCCGAGCGCGACGCCGGACAGAACGTATGGAAACAAGGAAAATACCGGAAGCGCATAGAGCGGATCGGGATTGACCGCGCTTCCAGGTGTCGGGCCTCCGGTGAGGTTGCCGACGGCGACCGTCATGTAGTCGGGAACAAAGGCATCCCTGACTTCCACGTCGCTCGAACCGGTGCCACGCAGTCCCGCTGCGTTCCAGGTGTCGAGGATCTTGTAGTCCTTCTTGGGAAGCAAAAAGATGCGGTATTCGATGCCGTCGGCCTCATCATCGGAGTAGACCACGCTCGCAAGCATGTTCCATTCGCAGGACGCCACGCCCGACGAGAACGGCCAGCTTCCGTGCAGCCGATAGCCGCCATCCGTCTTCCGGGCACGACCGGCGGGGAAAATGAACGATGACGCGATCAGGGCATTGGCATCGTGGCTCCAGACCAAGGTCTGGGCCTTCTCTTCGAACATGCCGAGCATCCAATGGTGGCTCGCCAGATTGGCAAAATTCCAGGCCACTGAAGCATCTGCCTGTCCCAGCAGGTCGGCACAATCGATCAGCGCAACGTAGTCGAGCTCCGATCCGCCGAAGCGCTTGGGCTGAAGAATCCTGAACAGGCCCGCGTCATGCAGGTCCTGTTCGGTCTCGGGCGGAAGGCTCCGAAGCTCCTCAGTACGCGCTGCGCGCTGCCGCAATTGAGGAACGAGTGCCCTGGTGCGCGCGATCATCGCGGCATAGGCACGCTCGCCGGCCTCGGCCTCCGACTGGGCCGCACCTGACATGGGATTGCCGGTCACCATTCGTATCCCTCGTTTCCGCCACTGTTATGCGGCCGGAAGCCCGCCAAAGCAAGACGATGCCATGTCAGCGGCTAGATTCGGCCTTGTACCCGGGCTGCTCGAAAGGATGAGACGTCGCAAAGGCCGGCAGCGCGAAACAACGATCCGCGAACCTGGCCACGGTTGGAAACGGCGCCATGTCCAGCTTGAGGAAATGGGCCCCTACAACCTGCCCCGCGATGCAGATATCGGCCATCCCGGGCGTGGCGCCCAGGGCGAACGGCGCCGGCGATCGCCTGGCCAGGAGCCGCTCATAGGTCGCCAGCCCCTCGCGCGCCCAATGCTCGGCCCATCCTGTGATCGCCCCACCATCTGCCCCGAATGCCTTTGCGAGATGATTGCGCACGCGCGGCGTCACCAGCGGATGGGCGTCCGCGACCGTCACCAGAGCCAGCGAGCGCGCATATGCGCGATCGGCCGGATCCGTCGGCAACAACCTCGGCCAGGGACTGACGTCGTCGAGATATTCGATGATCGCAAGCGACTGAAACACCCGGTATCCGTCGTGCACCAAAGTTGGCACGATGCGCTCCGCGTTCACGGCCTCATAGTCGGGCGTGAACTGCTCGCCGGACATGATGTCGATGGGAATTTCCTTGAACGGAAGAGCCTTGAGCTTCAGCGCCACCCGCACGCGAAACGACGCGATCGATCGCCAGAAGCCGTAGAGTTCGATGTCCATCGTTACTCCCTTCCATTCACCGATGCTTCCGACCCGGGACGACGTTCAGGGATCGGTTACCCCCGATCGTCGGCCGGCACCGAAGGCGCCGTTCTCCGCGAGCTCGGCGAGCCGTCGCTCGTCGTAGCCAAGCGTCTCGCGCAAGACGTCCCTGGTGTGCTCACCGAGCAGCGGCGCCGCGACGGGCTCAACTGCGGGCGTGAGGTTCATGGACACCGGAGATTCGATGTTGGGCACCCAGCCCGCCGTAGGGTGCGGGATCCGGTTCAGCCGCTGACGCTCTCGCGCCTCGGGCGCATTGAAGCCTTCCTCGACGGTGCGAAGATAGCCGACCGGGATACTGGCCTGCTTCATCTTCGTCATCCAGTTCTCGAGGCGGTCGCCTGCAAACACCTCTGCAATGGCAGCGCGCAGCTTCTCCTTGTGTTCGGAACGCGCCTTCCGCGTCGAAAAGCGAGGATCGTTGATGAGCTCAGGCCGATCCAGCACCTCGACGACCAGACGCCGGTAAAGCCTGTCATTGGCGCAGGCCATATAGAGCGGCCCGTCAGACGCCTCATAAACTCCGACCGTGGGAGAACCGCTAGGCGAATTGCCAAATCGTCCTGGATTCTGGCCGTTGATCAGATAGGCCATGCCATAAAAGCCGGTCATGGCCATCGCAATGTCAAACAATGCGACCTCAACGTGCTGCCCGCGGTCCAGCTTCTCCCGGGCCAGCAGCGCAAGGAGGATAGCGTTGCCGGCGGCCATCCCTGTCGCCATGTCGACGATCGGCGGACCGGTCCGGACCGGCGGGCCATCAGGGAAACCGTTCAGCGACATGAAGCCGCTCTCGGCCTGGGTGATGGGATCAAAGCCGGGCCGCGAGGCAAACGGCCCGGTCCGTCCATAGGCTGAGATCGAGCAATAGATCAGCCGCGGGTTGATCGGCGCGACCGATTCATAATCGAGCCCGAACTTCTTCATGACGCCGCCCGAGAAATTCTCGACGACCACGTCCGCCTTGCGGATCAGCTCGCGTGCCACGTCGCGCGCGGCGGATACCGCGAGATCCAGCGCGATGCCGCGCTTGTTGCGATTGAGGCTGAGGAAGGCTGCGCTCTCGCCTCCGATCTCGGCGTGCTCATAGGCCCGTGTATCGTCGCCGCCGTCGGGATTCTCGATCTTGATGATATTCGCGCCGAAATCGCCGAGCATTTGCGTGCAGGCAGGTCCCGCAACCACGCGCGTGAAATCGATGACCAGCAGTCCGTCGAGTGCCGTAGGTCCGTTCCCGGCGCGCGGTGGGCGCTCCGGCAGTTGCGGCTGATCGAACATGCGCGCTCACTCCCTACATCGGCTTGTGGCCGCCGAATACCGACTTTAAAGCGCGCGCCACGGCACGATGCAAGTCCCCTGCCCGCTTTCGATCACCATTGAAGATCGCCAGCGCAACGAGTCGATCGAAACGCAAAGGCGGCCCGGCAGCCGTCCTGCTGCCGGGCCGCTTTCACGCAACGGATGGCGGTCCCTCGCCCCTCAAAGGCGAGACCGTGCCATGCTGTTGCGTGGTGCATTCCGCTTCACGGAAGCATCACCCACCCAGACCCGGGTTCAGCCGCTTTCGCCAGTAGAGCGTGTTCCTCCACCCCCACGGCACCTCCGGCTCATAAAGACGGTAGCCCGTCCTGATGAAGTTGTTCGCCGATATCCTGTTGTCGGTCGTGTCCGAAACGATGCTCTCCCAACCGATCCGCCGCGCCTGCACCTCAACCGCCCGCATCAGTCTGCGTTGCAGTCCGCGCCCCTGATGCTTTTGCAAGACTCCAACCCGAGAAAGATATCCGCTGTTGCGGGCATGTGTGGAAGGCACGACGCCCGCAAATGCGACGGCTTGGGCTCCGTCATAGGCGAGCCACCAGGATCCCGATCCGAAGTGTGGAACGGCTGCGGTCCCGAAGAAGGTCCATTGATGAAGATCGCGGAGGATCTCGGCGACCTCGTCGTCGTCGCCGTCAACAGCTCGAATGCGGTACACAAGCTCGCCCTCTGAAAAACAAGACGGATCTTCGGCCGCGATGCCGCTACCCTTGCTCATTTGCTCAGCACGACCTTGACGCCCAGCCAGAGCGCACCGATCAGGCCGGTCGCGATCACGGTGATGACCGCCTTGAAGGTGTAGCTCTGAGCCTGTTCCACGCTCCTTCTCCATCGGCGAAGGTGCTGGAAGTCCGCCCTCAATTCCTTGCGATCGTCATCTTCGATGCCGAGCGATGCCAGGATCGAGGCGACAGCCTTCGAGACGATTGCGTCGATACCTTCGTGCTGAAGCCTCTGCTGCTCGGCCAACGTTTCGACCACGATCGCCCTGATCTCGTCGTCCCGAATGCTCACCGCTTGATGATCCTTGCGACGTTCTCGAACCCACGCTTGGCGAAATAGAATGAGACCACGAGATTTGCCGTGACCGAGGCAAATCCTGCCAGCGCATCTGTCTGCCCAAGGCCCAGGACCTTGTCCCAGACTAGAAGTTTGCCGCCCGAACCAAGACCGACGTTGATGGTCATGTCGTCGCGGGTCTTCCAGTTGCGCGGATCGACGTCCACCCAGGCGTTGCGCAGCCGCACCGTGTCCTGTCGCCCACCATGCTTGCGAATCGTGCCGTGCAACAGCGCAAAGATATCGCGCACGCCTTCCGCCATGATGCGCGCAATCAGCTTGACCCGCATCTGGGAGGCGGAAAAAACCTGCGCGACCGCGGTGGCCGACTGGTTCTGCAATGCGTTGGCGTCGATCCCCTGCGCCTGCTTGCCGAGCCCGGTGCGAAGCTCGAGCTCGGCATCGAGATATTGCAGCATCGGATAGATCGAGGAGGTGATGTCAGGCACCACCTGCCAGTTGAGCCCGCCCGTCGTCTTGGTCCGGACCACGCCACCTGGCCGCGACACCAGGAGATCGTCCAGCGTATTGGGGCCGGCGTTCTGCTCGGCGACCTCGACGCGAGGATTGTTGTGCAGATAGAGATTGTCGAGCGCGCCGCGTTTCAGCGCAGTCTTCTCGCGCTGCAAGGGCATCACGAGGTCGGCGATCGAGCGGCCGAAGAAGCGATGCGTCACCGGCACCGGCGTCGTCGTCGCGAACGGGATCTCGTCGAACGGCGTGATGCAATCCTTGCCGTCCTTGCGCAGGATCTCGCTTTGCTCGCCACCCGTGACGACCTGGTAGAGGCACGGCCGTCCCGAGCCTTCATAGTCCATTCGCACATAATGCTCGGTGATGCGCACGAGCCGCGCCGCGGTGTTGGCGCTGGCGCCGCCGGCGGTCGCGGACAGATGCTCCTCCACCGTGTCGCGCGCCAGCGTCTCGATCTCGGTCGTGCCGGTGTGCGGCCGCAGCGCCCTGATCTGGCCGGCGTCAAAACCTTCCGCGATCAACTGTCCTTCGGTCCTGGTGACGACCTCGTGGAAGCAATAGTTGCAGTCGCGGATGCTACGCGCACCGCGCTCGATACCGAATTCCTCCGGCGGCACGCTCATCACCCGCGCCTGGGCGCGCTTGCGCGTGGTGACGATGATGACGTCATGCGTGACGGGAGACCCCATTGGCGCCGGCGGCGCCAGGGCAAGCAAGGGAATGGGCATGTTTGATTGAACTCTCAGTTCGGCATAGAGGCGCGCCGCTAGAGGCTGGCGACGCTCGAGCTAGTAAGCGTTGTTACGCATATATTCCTGGATCAAGCCGAGCAGTCCGCCTGCCGGCGAAGAATCGGGATTGGATGGATCGATCCCTGCGGCTGATCGGCCGGATAGGCCGGTCGAAGCACCTTGCCTGGGTTGAGACACATCTCTGCGCGGCGAGGACGAGGCCCATTGATCCAGCACGCGATTGCGGTCGGGCGCAAGCAGCGCCTCAAGTGGAAACCGCACGGCTGGAAGCGATCGCGTGCCGCTGGTGATCGCAGGCGATCGGCCTGCCTCAAGCGGCAAGGACGGATCGGCATCCATCCTGGCAAATCGCTGGTCGCCGGTGCCGAGGCCGTTGCCGTCACCGGTTTGGCCAAGGCCGGCGCTTCCATCTGACATCGCTGGTCCGGATACACCCCCGAGGGTATCCCAGGCGCCGAAGCGATGGGAGAGGTCCCAGGGCGCGACGCCCGGAGCCGGGAGCGAATTGTCGAGCGCCTGTTGGGCCCGTGTCGTTCCATCCATCAACGGAATCGGCGCGACGCGTGGCGCCGCTGCAAAAGGGCGGGCCCCATCCGGCGACAACACGTTGGGCGAGGTGGGTTGCGGCGGCCAACTGGTCGCACCGAATGCCGGCTCCACGGCCTGCGTCTGCGCGAGATAAGGCGTGGGTTGCCCGCCCCGAGGCGCGGGCTGAGCCTCCACGTTCGACTTTGGCGCTGCGGCGTTCGCCATCTTCTTATCGGCCCAGGCCATGACCCAACTGGCCGTCTTGCCCCGCAGAAAGGGGTTGGCCTTGATGGCGGCGTCGTCGAGGATCGATTCCACCGGCGTATTCGGATCCGCGTTCATCAATTTGATGCCACCGCCCGGGCCGGCAAAGTGCATGAGATAGGCTGAGCCCGGCGTGACGGGAAGGCCGGCCCGGCGAAGCTTCGCTTCGTTCTCCGCCGCGTACTTGGCCGTCATCTCTTTCGAGAGATCCGGGTCGGTGCGCATCGCGAGGATTTCGGCCGTCGATCTGCCGTCCATCAGCTCGGGATGGTAGCGCTTGATCATGTCGAGCCAGGTCCCATTGATGAACTGCCCCAGCCCGGTCGCGCTCGAGGTCGACGCCTTCGCTTTCGGGTCGCCTCGGCTCTCTGCCCCGGTGATCTTGTCGGAAATATCCATTTATCCTCCGCAAACGAAAACGGCGGTCCGCGAGGACCGCCGCTCAACTCCAAACTTGGCGTGTGTGTTCAGTGCGCCGTCGGCGCGAGCGCGCAGGCGTCCGGCGCGCGTAGCGCCGCGATCCATGTCAACATGTAGCAAGCATTGGGCAGCGGCGGGGCGATCAATCCAGAGGGAGGCACGCCGAAGGTCGCTAATCTCTACGGCTTCGTTGCATTACTTCCACGACGGTCCCCCCACTTGGCATCATGGGCCTCGAGCGCCCCTCGCATCGCCTGTAGCTGCGCGTCGCTCGGTGCGCCGAGGTAGGACATGGCCCCTTCCTGGACGAGCACACCCCATGCCTGGGTGCCGTTCGGCGCAAACATGACGGCCAGATTGGTGTCGGTGCAACTATATTCCATCGTGCAGACGGTAAACATCTCATAGGTGATCCCGGAAATGACCGCAGGCGTGGCGGATCCACCTGTATAAGAGCCCTTCCTCTTGAGAACTTCCCGGGTCCAGCTCGGCAGCTTGCCGGCGTGATCGAGCAGGCTCGTCAAGGCCTGCGCGTAGGCTGGCTTCTTGATCACATCGAACAGGTAAGTATCGATCGCCATCGCAGGCGCGCACACGACGCACGTCGTCACCAGTGCCGTCGTTACCACGATCCAACGAAGCTGCCGTCGCATGCCTTACCCCCTCAAGTGAATCCGCTCAAATGGCTTGGAGCATCGCACTACCATAGGTCGAGCCTTCCGCGATAGCCCATTTGCCTGCGCGCGGTACCAGAGGTCGCGATAAGCCGAGCCGGCAGCCGCCGTTGCGCACATCGCCCTGGATGAGACCACCAGTCTGCCGGGCTACGACGACGCTCACGTATGCGGCCCGATATCGCAAAGGCACTCCTTCAGCTCGTCGCTTCAGTTTGCTCGCCCGAAGCAATGGCACCATGAACCGAGTGCGCGACGATCTTCATCGCGCCGTTCGATTCCGCGACCTCCTGCGCAAGCAGCGCGAACTGGTCGTCGGTGAGATCGTAATAGGTCTCGCGACTCTCCTCCTCCCGCTCCTCCCACCAAACCTTGACGACGCCAACCTTGGACAAGAGCGCGTCCTTGACGAAGGAATACAGGATCATGAAGCCGGGGTTCTGCTGCATGAAGACGTGGTTGACGTAATCCGTCTCCTGCTGCGCGGCCGCCTCGTCCTCGGGTCCCACCGGCTCGAAGCGCACGACCTCATCGGCGCCGGCGAAGATATCCATCAACGACGGCATCAGGCCTTCGATCGTGTCGGCGACGTCGGTCGACACCGCGCGCGAGCGGCCCTCCTGCGCCGGCATGTCCTTGCGCATGTCGCCGAGATAGTAATCCATGGCATCGGCCCGCTCCTCGGCGAGCCGCGCCGTCGACATCGCGGCGAGCGCATTGGCCTTTTCGGAGGCAAGCATGGCCTTCACTTCGGAGATTGACATCTTTGGCATCACAAAACTTTCTCGTTGAACGACGTCAGACCCATCCCTGCTCGGGATAGCGGATCGGCCGGTTGAATGCGGCCGCCCTGCCCGGCTGCTCGTAGCAGATCGCCATCAGGCCGAGCGCGTCGGCGGCATGGCTCGACCAGTCGTGCTCGGGGCCGAGCCCGATGTTGCGCGTCTCGTCCTTGCGCTCGTGATAGAAGCCGAGCGCCTCGCGGCCAGGTTCTGTCGTCTCCGCATTGAACCAGAGCTGCGGCGAAAGGCGCCGCAGCGCTTCGATCCGCATCATCGCGGCGCCCGGCCCCTGGTTCTTCACCGGCGGCTCCACGGTAAAACCTGCCTCGCGAAGATGATCCTCGTAGCGCTTGCCGGTGATGTTGCTGGTGGCGACGCCGTCATGCGGCAGATAGAGGATGGCATTGTCATAGCCACGCGAGCGCAGCCAGTTGACGTGGAACGCCAGCACCTGGCCGACGCTCTCATAATAATCGAGCACGCGTATCTCACCTCCGGCCCACTGGACAACCCACATCGTGAAGGCATCCGCCGCAGCGCCCGCGCCGCCGATATCGATGAAGGCGCGCAGCGGCAGCAGAGGATCCGCGGCAACCTTCCCGATCCGCCCCTGCGCGCGCGCCTCGGACAGCAGCGTGGCGAAATAGGCGCCCTCGAAGGCGCGTGCATACTCGCCCTCCCAGATATGATCGTAGCGCTCCGGATAGAGCTTCTGGTCGAGCAAGCGCTCCTCCCTGAGCACGTCCGGAAACCAGGGATTGTCGCGCCAGTTTGCCTTTACGACGACCGCGCCTTCGGGCTTGCGGGTGCGCAGAAAATCATCGATCGCATCGCTCTTGCGCCGGGGATTCCAGCTCGCCCACAGCTCGGAATCTTTCGCGCGGATGGTCGGCCGCAGCAGCGCCAGGCTGCGCGCGCTCAAGCTTTGCGCCTCGTCGATCCAGGCAATGCGAAATCCTTCCAGGGATTTGATGGTTTCGGCCGTGTGATCCTGCAGCCCGCGGAAGATGATGAGCCCATCGCCGGGCGTCTTGATCTTGTCGCTAAAGACCTTGAAGCCGTGACCGAGCCCGAGGCTCGCGATCTTGCCCTCGATCAGCCGCTTCGAAGATTGCGCCAGCGTCCGCTGCGCCTCGCGAATGCAAACGGCAAGCGTGCCGCGCTCGGACTGGCAGGTCTCGACCAGCAGCTCGCCGAAGAAATGCGATTTACCGGAGCCCCGGCCGCCGTAAAGGCCCTTGTAGCGCGCGGGCTTCAGCAGCGGCTCGAAGATCTTGGCTGTCGGGATTCTCAGGATGGACACGACAGGACCGTCACCCTCTGGATCATCAAAAACGGACATTTCACTGGCGACCGCCAGAAGCCGTCCTATTGCAGCGACCAGGTGCAGCGCACCTAAGCCAGGCAGGGCCGTCAAGCAGGGACGCAGCTCAATCGCTGGGGTCTCCACTGGCCGATATCACCGGATGCACGATGATGCGCTCGATCCGGTGGATCAGCTGCAACACCCCGTCTTCGACGTCCTCGCCTCCGTGCGCGACCTTGCCCCAGCCGCGATCCAGGATCGCGTTTGCGGCGGAGACGCGCGCGGCCGGTGTTGCATCCTCGCTGCGCATGACGCCGACAAGGACGTTAATGGCGGCTCTGGTGTGGCTGCGCGCCACGGACCGAATTTCAGTCAGGGTTCTCGCCCTGGAAGTCCTCTTGGCGACAAGCGGGCGGACTGCGTCGCTCTCGTGCTCGCACGCCAAATCCTCATTCATGAAACTGTCTCCCACAAGACGATCGAAAGCAGGCCCGCAAGCGCGAGCGAGATCAGATAGGCTGTCATTGGCGGCTCCCAAAAAAGCAAAAGCGCGGCAGATCGCGAAACGAAGCGCGATTCATTTCGGGCGCGAACCCTATCCCCACCCGGGGGCCGCGGCGGCGCAAGCAACTGGCTCGCGCCGCGGGCCGGCACGTTCGCGCGTGCACGGCCAATCATGGTTCGGACGACGGCGCGCTGATCGGCGCTCAATGAACGCGCTTCAACGAGGGCGAGGCCGCGAAGCGCAGCCGCCGTCCGATCTCGGTATAGGAATGAAAAAACCCGCGGCGGATTTCTCCGCGCGGGTTGATGCGAACTCTTTCGATGATGCCACTTTAGAGGTGTTTTGCCCGACGCGTCAAGCTTTTTCGGATTTTCCTATCTTCCCGAATGTCCACTCTATGTTTCCAAGCCGACATTCCTGCAACACGTCAGTTTGTCTCTTGAGGGCCACAAGGCGACACGGTCATCAAGATGCGACCTGTTTGGATCAGGGTTTTGGCCTATATCGCGGCGGCGGTTCCGGCGTGACGCATGTACCGACTGACGACACTCGGCAAGGCACATCATAGTGGAGTCTGTCCCCGCCGGGGGCCTTCCCATCGTTGGCCCGTTCCTTGGGTGTTGCGGGATCAACCACGGCATTCGCCTTAGGGGCCGTGCTTGTGGGAAGCTGTTGCGCGACAGCCAGAGACGACAAGGTAATCAGCGCGGTCGCCGTGAGCAACGCGGTCCTCATGGCTCGTTTCCTCCGTGGTGCACTCAGACCTTTAGGACACTAGTTACCACAAATTAAGGCACGAGGCTCGGAATGCGACAGCGTCGCTGCATTCAGAAACGATCATCCTAAAGAAGCGTGGACGACAGCCGAAGTCGGCTTAGGGTCAAGAGCGGCCGTCTCGGCTGAGCCGCATGTTGGCCGCTCTCGTATTGAAAGCGGACTCGGCCCTAAATTGCCAGCCATGAGCCCAGCGCCGCATGGTTGGTATCGCGACAAAAAAACGCGGCGGATTTCTCCGCGCGGGTTAATGCGAACTCTTTCGATGATGCCACTTTAGAGGTGATTTGCCCGACGCGTCAAGCGTTTTCGGATTTTCCTATCTAACCGAATGTCCACTCTACGTTTCCAAACCGACATTTCCTGAAGTATGTCAGTTTTTCTCTTTAGGGCCAGAACCGGACTCATGCCGCACCAATTGGATCTCCAACGGCGAGACACGCGCGACTCATGCCGACAGACACGAAGCGTACCGGCTCCGTTCTTGTCGCATTGCGCCGGCGCCGTCGGGACTCCAATGGAACCCGATCAATACCGCCTTACGCTAACGGTCAGATTAAGAATGCGTTTGCGCCAGATGCATGTATCATTCGGTTACGCGTGACCCGCGCTGCAGCTTCTCGCAAACGGACTACACGCGATCAAAGCCGAAGCCAGCGCAACCGATGGGGCAACAGATGAGCGACTGGTTGCACAATCTGCCCATACCATGGATGGCGCTGGTCATCTTCGGGGGCGTCTATCTGGTAGCCTTGGTGATCTACATTGGCGTGTTGGCGGCCGCGACGCACAAGCGAATAAGATCTTTCAAAGCGATTTCAGCGGGCATGCTATCGCCGCTCGGCGTTGTCTTTGGTCTGTTCGTCGTGTTTACGGCCGCGCAGGTCTGGAGGGACAATGACCGCGCCAGCACCGAGGTCAGCCGCGAGGCCTCCGCGCTTCGATCCGTCCTCATTCTGGGCGCAAGCTTCCCGGGCGAGCCGGAGAACAAATTGCGCAGCCTGGTGAGCGAATATGTCCAGCGAGCCGCGACCGTGGAATGGCCCATGATGGCTCAGGGAGCCGAAACCGCTTCGCTGAACGTACCCTCGCCGGCACTCGTCCAGGCGCTGCAACTCGTTCTCTCGCTGACGACGGCCGGTTCGGGCCAGGAGATTGCTCAGCGCGAGATCGTAAGCTCCCTCGAGACGGCGCTTGACGCGCGCCGGCATCGCATCCTCGTCAGCCGCGACCAGGTGAACATAGTGAAGTGGTCGTGCCTGCTGCTGCAAGCGGTCATCGCTCTGGTTACAATTGCCTTCGTCCACTGCGACGATCCCCTGGCAGGTCTGGTTTCACTCGCGCTGTTTGCGACGAGCATAGCGGCTTCCATCCTCCTTATCGCCGCCTACGACCGCCCATTTGTCGGAGAAATATCGGTCTCGCCGCAACCGCTCTTGCATGTCCTTTCAGTCTCGCCGAGCAGCGGGTGAGCGGCACGACGATAAATGCATCCAACTGCCTCAATAGCCGGATCTTCCCAAGGTCGCCTTCGGGTCAAAAGCTGCAGTCTCGGCTTAGCCGCAGGTTGGTCTGCCCTCCCATTAGAAGCGGACGTTCGGCTACAGACCGTTTAGTAACGGGACAGCATCGCCTCACAGCTTGTATCGAAACAAAAAACCCGCGGCGGATTTCTCCGCCCGGGTCGATGCGAACTCTTTCGACGATGCCACTTTAGAGGTGATTTGCCCGACGCGTCAAGTCTTTTTCGGATTTTCCTATCTCGGCCGAATGTCCGCTCTACGTTTCCAAACCGACATTCCCAGAGGTGTGAACAGCCTGTCTCTTAAGGGCCAGGAGGAGACATTGGGGCTCCGTGCCCGGCACCTCCTCTCACCGTTGCGCCCGCGCCACCGGCTCATTTATGGTCGCCGCCTATGTCGTCCGGCGCTCACGAGCTTGCCTTCTTCACCTCAGGGATCGTCCAAGTTCCATCAAGGATCGATGGACCGCTTTCGTTGGGCCAGTACATCCGCAGCATGAGGATGAATTTGCCAGCTGGTGCGGGCAACCAATTTGATTCCTTGTCCGCGCCCGGCGAGTCCTTCTGGACATAAATGTCAATCGACCCGTCTGGATTCGATTTCAAATTCTGACGTGGGCTGATCGAATAGCGATTGATCGGATTTGCGACGAAGAAATATTGGGCGTCGTACATCGTGATCGACCAGAAGCCCTCGACCGGCGGGGTTTGTCCCTTATCGAAACGGACCACGTATTTGTTGGCTCCATCATACGCGTCGTCGTGGGCATCCTTGAGCGAGGTCGGATAAACCGCATCCTGCGGCCGGTTGGCGCCCAGTCCGATCGCGGTAACGAGCGCCCTCATCAGGTAGTCCGTGCCATAAAGGCCGGTCTTGGTGGTGAAATTCCAGCCACTGATGTGCTGCACATCCTTGTTGAGCTTGAACTGAAGCATGATGCGGTCGAAGGCAATCTCCGGAATTCGCTTGGCGAAGTCCGCATTGAGCTTGCTCGCATCAAAATCCTTACCGGGCACAAGCCCGATCTTGGCGAACCTGGCGAGCGCGGGCGCATCGGCGACGGCGGGAGGATTGGACTTCATGAGCTGCGCGAGCAGCGTGAAGTAGGCCACCGCATCCATCCGGTTCACCTGCTCGCGCACGGCCATTTTCGTGTCAATCGATGGATCGACCTTGCCTTCCGGCGGCGTATAGGGCTTTCCATACGCGCTGAGCGGCACCAGCTTGCACTGGTCCTGCAGTTCATGGACGGCCTGGTAATCTTCTGGAGTGCCGGTGCAGTAGATGCGGCCGAGCAGCCAAACGATGTTGGTCGGAGATTTGTACTCCCGCACGCCCTGCGGCAGCGTTCCCGTCCAGCCTGGACCGGTGATGGCATAGGTCTGCGCGTCCGTTCCGGTCGTGCGTTTGCCCGGCACTTGAAACACATTTGTCCACCCGTCGAGCATCGGGAACAGATAGTATCGTCCCTTCATGTCGGGGATGCTCAGCACCCACGGCTCCTTGTCGACCTCGAAGAACGCCGTGGTATACAGCGTATCGGCATTGGGCGCGGTTACGTCGCGATAGGAGGCATTTGGATATTCACGCAGTCTGATCAACTGCCCCATCGGCGCATGTGTGCCCTCGGGCTTGGCAACATTGGTGATGACCCTACGGGTCATTTCCATGGTGACGAGTGGATAGCCATAGATGTAGGCGTCGGTCGCCAGCCAAAAGTCTTCGAGACCCTCACCAATACCGGCATTGTCGCCCCAGTCCGCACGGGCCAGAGTTGTCATCGAAGCGCTGGCAAGGAGACTTAAACCTCCAAAAGTTGCGAAGCGACGCGTGATGAACATGGCTGCTCTCCAAAATCGCGCTGTTAAATCTTGCTCTCCACCAATTGCTCCGCTCGTTGAAAAGTGCGGTCCTTTTCGGCGATCGGTGTGTGGGTGCTAGCCTAACCACAAATTGTGTCACGCACTATACACCTTAATATCCACATGACTCTGACGTCCGGTTTGGGTCAAAAAGGCGAGAAACTCTGTGTGAGCGAATCTAGTCGGCTCGGCGCCCGAAAGCGGACGCCGGCGGGACGTGTCAGATTTGCGGCGATGGATCAGGAGCGAAATTTCAGGCTGAGGCGTGCGCCACCGCTAACCTACTTCTTCGCTTGTTCAATCTTGACGGTGCTGCTCGGACCGATGCTCGTCGCTTGAAGAACCACCTCGCCGTCCTTTGCCGTCGCGTAATGGGAGATTTTCGCTGGTTCAATCAAGAGCGAGCCGGGTGGGTAGGCCTTGAATTTACTTTCATCCCACTGATCACCGTTCGCGTAATACAAGGTGCCGGACAGAACGATGGCCGTTCGAGTCTCACCATGCCAATGCGGCATGATCTTGAAGCCAGCTGGGATTCTCACCCGTTCCGAAAATACTCCCGCCTTTTTCGGGTCGCCGTACAGGGTGGCGATTCCCACCGCTCCGGCGGGTCCCTCGAAATGAATGTCCTGAGGAAGCGTTGCGACAACCGCATCCTGGGCAAAAGCCGGCGTCGATCCACCAAGCGCGAGAAACGCCGCAGTCGCAAGGCCAATCAATGAAGGTGCCAGCCTTGTGGAGATTGCGTACGTCATCTCTCGATCCTTCCTGGGTCGGCGGTTGGAGCCGGAGGGCACCGGTCTCAGACCCACGCGCGCGGGCGCTAAACTACAGCATGGGCCTGGCGCAAGATAGGGTCGCCTAATCCTGTGGAAAGCCTGCGCGAGCCCGCTATGGGTCAAAAGCGGCCGTCGCGGCTTAGCCGCATGTTGGTCCGCTCTCGTATTGAAAGCCCTCGGCCCCAAATCACCAGCCAAAAGGAGCCCAGCGCCGCATGGTTGGTATCACCACAAAAAACCCGCGGCCGATTTCTCCGCGCGGGTTGATGTGAACTCTCTCGATGATGCCATTCTGCGGGGTGATTTGCCCGACGTGTCAACGATCAGTTCAACTGACGCAGACGGCAGACGCCGTCGTTCGTGTGCGCAGCGTGGTATTCAATCCATTCGGTCCTGCCGCATAAGCGGCCGTATCCAGCGCGAGAACCATTCCTCGACATCATTCTGCGCGCCGCGAGGATCCTCCAATCCCCAAATCGGCGGCGGGATGGAATAGGCTGGATCATCCGCGAAGGCGCCAACTGGCCTGCTTGCTTGCGGCGACTGTCGGTCGCCTGGCGACAAGCTCCAACCGCCAAAACGATCGTTGAACTCCGAAGAAGGCAAGTAAGGGATGGGCGGTGCGTTCCCAGCGCAGCCAACCTCGCCCACAGCGGCAACGTCGGCCATAGCGCAGGAACGGAGAGTGCCACCATCCCAGCACCTGCCGCGGCCGTCCCAGCGAGAGCCGCTCGACCAACGGCCGTGGACGTGGCGGAGGGAGCGGGCCCGAAGACCGGCGATCCATCTGAAAACGTCAGAGGCCGCCCGGTCTCCTGATTAAATTGCAGGATCTGCGGACTTTGTGGCGTGGCGACGCTCGGAGGCAACGGCCCAAGGCCTTGCAGGGCGGGATTGGATACTGGAAATCCGGGCAATCCGTAGGTCGGCGCTGGATCGTGCTGCGTAAATCCTTCTGCTTGATCTACACCGTCAAGCGAAGGCGAACTGAAGCCCGGCAGCGGCGCGAAGTGCTCAGCGTTAAGCGGTACCGATCCGGGAGTGGGATAAAGGTATGCATTGGGATCGGCGGTGCTAAACTTAGAATACCAAGGCGTTCCACCCAGGTTCTTATTTCCCTCAGTTACATTGACTCCGGGATTCTTTGTAATTGCAGCAACCTCTCCCTTACGGCATTGCCAAGGATAGCGGACCATTGGATCAGATGATCCTGTCCGGCAGCGGCTGCCTTCCGTTCGAGATCTCTGATCGCCTGAAGCTGATCTGGCCGTTCTGCGAGATAGCGTTTGTGGTCGGCGAAGACTTTCTTTATTCCGTTGTCAACGTCCTCCCGCGTCTTGCCTGCACCGACGTTCGTGTGGAGATCGCCATTGGCGAATCCGACCCTCATGGCGTCGATCAGGTTCTTGATCTCTGCGGCGCGGGCGCTCGGGTCCTCTGTCTCCTTGATCTTTTCGAGAGCCTCCCTAACAGCTCTAGTATAGGTTGATACGTGCCTGCTGGGATGCCGCGATAGATCCATATTCGCTGCAAGCTCACTATCCGCTGGCAAAATAGATTCGATTGCCAGGAGAATCTATATCGAACATCTCGGAGTCGATGTCGCGAAACACGTCATGGTCAGCCAACTGTTGCGGGATAATGTGATGATCAAAAGGATCGACATATGTTGTTTCCAAAACCTACGTCTCGCTGAGTCAATTCAAAGCTTCGAGGCGTCTTCAAACCATATTCTTTTTAGACCCGCCGACTTGCAGGCATCCTTCATCACCTGGTCGCATATGACGGTCGATCCGCGATAGGCCATTCGGAAGGCATGCGCGTCGCCGACCACGTCTTCCCTGAAGACTAGTTCAGCGCCACCCGAAAAATTGTAGAACTTCTCGCCGAAGCGGCGATAGCGGACGTCATCAAGCATTTCGATCTTCAAACGCGACGTTGCTTCATCCAGCGCATCGAGAACACGAAGGACGTCACAAAACCAGTACCGGGGCCCCTCGTAAACACCGTTGGGGATTCGCACATCGCACAACGCGAAGGAGAATCCTTTCGGATCGACGGCTTCCAGCACCGCCTTGGTCCTGTCGGAGACCAGCCAAAATCCATAATAACTCTCCAGATCGCGCGGCAAGTCACCTGCCCTTTTGTCAAACACAAAGCGGGGCGGCTTATCAAAAGGGGGCAGATGATAATGGCCCCGCGGAAGGATGTTGTTGTCCTCCAACCGGAAGCCCGGCTTGCCGCCAACCCGGTAATCGGGACCAATCACGTAGAATTTGCGCTTGCGCGCTCTGGGACGCCTCGGAATCGAATTTGGCTGTTTGTCGCTCATCTTATTCTGCCCATTTCAACGCGAAGTCGGGATGGCCACCTCATCACCGCGTGTTCAGGATGCCAAGCCTGAGGCGCAGAAAAGATGTAGTCGGGCTCGTAAGCAGATCGAAGACGGTGGCGATGCGGTGAAGCGCTCTGTGAGAGCCCGACTCAACTGAAACGAGACGCGGCGCGCTGCCACGCTCCAATCACGAAAATCGAGATGAAAAAACCCGCAGGCGGATTTCTCCGCGCGGGTTGATGCGAGCTCTTTCGATGATGCCGTTCTGCCGGTGATTTGCCCGACGTGTCAACGATCAATTCAACTCACGCAGACGGTAGACGCCGTCGTTCATGTGCTAGGGTGGTTCTCAATCCATTCGGTCCTGACGCATAAGCGGCCGTATCCAACGCGAGAACCATTCTTCGGCATCATTCTGCGGGCCGCGAGGATCCTCCAATCCCCAGATCGGCGGCTGGATGGAATAGACTGGATCATGAGCGAAGGCGCCAACTGGCCTGCTTGCTTGCGGCGACTGTCGATCGCCTGGCGGCAAGCTCCAATTACCAAAACGGTCGTTGAACTCCGAAGAAGGCAGGTACTGGATGGGCGAGGTACCCGACGCGAACGCGTTGGCTGAGTTCGACGCGTTCACGCGCGTCAACCGCCGAACATCTTCAGGAGCGACGGCTCCCGCCGCGCCGGGAGCCGGCCCCCCAAGCGAGGGCGACGCCTGAGCAGGCATCGTGCCCGCCGACGTGTCGATCCAGTTTCCGAAGCGATCAGCAAAAGTATTGACGGGATCCGGTTCTTGTTCGAGCGGTTTGCTCTCGACCAGCGGCGGCCCGAACAGAGATCCGCGAGGGTTGCCGCCGCTGGTGCTCGTGTTGGAAGCAGAAGAGCTGGTGTTGAATGCGTTGTACGGAGCCGTGCCCGTTGAGAAGGCGCCTCCACCGGCGGCCCCGGCGCTGCTTGCAGCGTCGCCTGCAACGGCAGGAGCGCTCGCGGTGGTCCCAAAGATTCCCAGCATGGCCAACCTCGCCGACAGCGGCAACGTCGGCCATAGCGCAGGAACGGAGAGTGCCACCATCCCAGCACCTGCCGCGGCCGTCCCAGCGAGAGCCGCTCGACCAACGGCCGTGGACGTGGCGGAGGGAGCGGGCCCGAAGACCGGCGATCCATCGGAAAACGTCAGAGGCCGCCCGGTCTCCTGGTTGAATTGGAGAACCTGGGGAGCTTGTGGCATGGCGATGCTCGGTGGCAACGGCCCAAGCCCTTGCAATGCGGGATTGGACACAGGAAACCCGGGCAGTCCGTAAGTCACGGACGGATCATGTCGCATGAAACCTTCCCTTTGGATCAGGCCATCCAAGGAAGGGGGGATGAAGCCTGGCAGGCGAGTATCAACGATAGACGGAACGAAGCCCGGAAGATCAGGAATCGGACCGATCGTCGTGAACTGTTGCGTGATAGGAGAGTCTCGATGCCGCCGTAGAATGTCGATCTTATCCGCGAGACTGAGAGTGCTGGTCGGCGACAGAAGCGGCCAAAACACCGCTTGGTCCAGTTGACCAAATCTATGCAGCTGCTCCACCGTGTCGCGCATCTGCTGGATTTCGTCGTGATGCTTCTCGGCGTAGTCCTCCCAATTTTCAAACCAGTCTTCGTTGATTTTTTTCGCATCCTCAGGCGTCATTCCCAGTGGCGTGTTGGCAAGTAGATGCTTGTTCGCGAGAGCGTATTTGGCGGCAGCGACCAATCCCTTCAATTTTGAAGACAGCTGATCACGCGCCGCTGCGTCACCGGCCCTGGCCTCTCCGAACTCTGGCGATGTACCGACGCGATCGAGGAATCCTTTGAAGCCATTGTGGTATGTTTGGAGGTGCCCGCCCGTGTGCGGGCTCGAACCAAAATCATTTGCGACCCACTGTTCGGAAGGCAATGCCATTAGATTTTCGACGCCGTCCCGGTTGAACAGATCGCTCAAAAATCTGACAACCCGGTGGTCTGCGAACTGTTTTGGCAGGATATGATGGTAGTGAAACATGCGACGGCTCAGGTCTCAATGGATTCTGTCGGCAGAATCATCTGCGGTTTCGCTTCAAGAGGCTCAGCGGATCGGCCAGCCTCGTATGCGCGCGCTGATTGTGGGTGGGCAAAATGGGCCGATCGTTGGGGACCTCCCAACGTCCGCGTTTTTAGATCGATGCGATTGCCGCAGATGCCTATGCGACAGAGAACGTGACGATGAGGCTAGGTGGAGCAGTCGTCTTACGAAACGATCTCACCTTGCGTTGATTGCGAATGATCGAACGCAGCGTTAGGTTTCTTTCCAGCCTTACTGCGAGACACGCGTTTCGAGCACGCCGGCGGGCAGCGGTAGCAGGCCAAACCAAGCCACGAGACTGTCGGTTGACCTTCTTTTTACTCTGTCCAAACGCGGGACTGCCCTATGAAGCGCGATCACGCGCCAATCGACGAACTCGACGCTTGGCAGCATCCTTGAAGCGGATGCCTTTCAGGCCCGCTGCTTTGCACGCGTCCTTCATTGACTGATCACAGATGATTTGCGGGAACAAGAAGCGCAGTCTGAAGATATGTGCCGAACCTACAATCTCATCTCTGAAGAAGAGACTCGCGCCGCCCATTAGGTTGTATGCTTTGTGATCGGGGAATCGTACTCAATTCTGACGCGCGATTTTTCCTCGTCAACGGCGTCCAGAAGGCGGAGAACATCGCACAACCAGTAGACTGGCCCCGCGCTACCGCCCCGGTAGCCGGTCTCGCATTTCACAAATGCGACTCCGGCACGATCCACCGACTCAAGGACGGTTTTCATCCGGTCCGACACAAGCCAGTAGTCGTGAAACCGCTCACAATCGACTGGCGCGCGTCCAAGAGATCTATCGATCAATAGGCGCGGCGGCTCGGGAAATTGCCGAAAGCCCCGCTCCGGGGGAGCAAAAAGTACGCGGCCCCCGTTGGTCAGCAGCGCCAGGTTCTTCATCTCCCATCCAGGACATGTCTCAAACCTGTAGTCGGGGTCCATCATGTAAAACTTTCGCGCCTTCGCTTTCGACGAGCGCTTCTTGGTCGAGGGATCAGTCATAGTTGATCTTCTCGTGGGGACCTAGATGACTTGAATGCTATCATTGTCGACGCAAGTCTTGCTGAGAGCCTCAAGCCGCCACGCAAGAAAAGACGGGCATCCCGCCAAACCGCTCGGAGTCCTTGTAACGGACCGCGAAGCGCTCGCGTTCATCGCCACCAAAGGTGTCGCCGTCCTTGACCACGTTTCCGTGCTCGACGAGATAGGCGGCAAGGCCTGCCACCTTGTCGATCATCGTTGGAAACGGCAGCTTCGTAGTCTCGAATTCGATCTCACGTCCGGCGAATGCCGCAAGCCCCATCGTTACCGCGCCGATCCCCGCACCTGAACGAAACGGAAGGACGTCGAGCCACAGCGTGAAGGGATAGTCGGGAAACGGCGCAAAGGACCGGCTGGACATCTCGAGCCAAAGCTTCGCAGGCCGCGCAACCTTGCCGCCCCACACCACGCCGCAGCATTCCGGGACGACTGCAATTAGCGCGCCGATGACGGCGGTGCTGAGACGCGCGGCGGGCAGCGGCTGCTGGCCTTTCCCAAGCACTGAAACGATCAGATGACCTCGATGCCGCGCCGCAATCGTCTTGCCGTCCGGCCAGGTGGTGGCAGTACGCGACCATAGGCCCGGGTCCTGCGGTATGGGCGCCGGCATCGACATCACCGCGACGAGTTCATCACCACAGCGAATCACCGGCGAACTCGCAGGATTTTGGCGGGCTCCTGCCGGGCCGTTGTCCGTCACCATCTCCACCGGCAATTCGGGATACCGTGTGCGAAGAGCTTTGGCGACGGCCGACATGTCCGGGGTTGTCGGATTGTCCAGCAGAACAAAGGCGAGAGACGAACTACTCATTGCTGATCACATTTTCACTCGCAGGTAGAACTAAGATCTCCTATGGAACAAAACGAGAACCATGTCAACAGGTGGCCCCCTCTCAAGTTAGTTCGCCGGGGTGAGCGGAATAGTCGGCTCAGCGAGCAAACGACCGATCGTCAATTTCGCATTGGACTTCGACTCCCTCGTGTGCGCTCTGCATGATCTCGCTCATCAAACGAAAAAACCGCAGCGGATTTCTCCGCGCGGTTGAGGCGAACTCTTTCGATGATGCCATTCAGCCGGTGATTGCCCCAACGTGTCAAACTTTATCTAAAATGCATTGAGTCGAATTTGGCGGAATGAAACTTCTTCACGCCACCCTCTCCGATGTTGTCGAGTGACTGAAGGATCAAGCGTTGAGCGGCGGCCCGACGGTTGAAATCCATCGAGGAGGAGATCGATGTACTACGTCGCCGGTGCACTGCTTGGCCTGTCAGGCCTGTTCTATTCCGCGAGCCACCACGAGATCGGCTCGTTTGGTGCCGCCGTGTGTACTTACGGAAGCGCCTTCTGCGACAACCCCATTTATGTTGTTACAGGCGCAGGCCTCGCGGCCGCCTGGGGTATGTTCGTCAGCGTCCGATAGTCCGCCATCTCCGCCCCCGCCTCAACAACAAAGCCCGCGACCGGTGACGGCACGGGCTCGACGATTTTTGCGATGATGCCTGTTTACAGGTGATTTGCCCGACGTGTCAACCTTAAATACTGACAATCCGAACTAGGCATTGAGCAGACAGCGGGAACTTTTCCTCCCTAACCCGAGTTAGCCGGGAGAATTCGAAAAGGCGCCCCGACGCGAGACACCGCCCTCCATGACCGACTCCATCCTTCGCGCACCGCCAAGATCCCTGCGGATGGTGCTGAAACGGCTGGGGCCCGGTCTGATCACGGGGGCGGCCGACGACGATCCGTCGGGCATCGCCACCTATTCGCAGGCCGGCGCGCAGTTCGGCTATGGCCTGCTCTGGACGGTGTTTCTCACCCTGCCGTTCATGATCGCGATCCAGCTCGTCAGCGCGCGGATCGGCCGGGTCACCGGCAAGGGGCTTGCGGCCAACGTCATGAAGCTCGTGCCGCGCTGGCTGGTGCTGGCGCTGGTGGCCATGCTGGTTGCCGCGAACACGTTCAACATCGCCGCCGACATCGCCGCGATGGCGGAGGCGCTCTCGCTCGTCATCGGCGGGCTGAACCACGAGCACGCGCTGATCTTCGCGGCGTCCTCGACCCTGCTCCAGGTCTTCGTGCCCTATCGCCGCTACACGCCGGTGCTGAAATTCCTGACGCTGTCGCTGTTCGCCTATGTCGCGACCGCCTTCACCGTGAACATCCCCTGGAGCACGGCGCTGCTCGCGGCGGTCTGGCCGCGGGCCAACCTCAGCGCCGATTATTTCCTGATGGTGGTCGCCGTGCTCGGCACCACCATCAGCCCCTATCTCTTCTTCTGGCAGGCGTCCCAGGAGGTCGAGGAGATGAACCACAAACACCGCCAGCCCCTGACGAAGGCGCCGCGCACGGGGGATCCCGAGCTGACGCGCATCAGGGCCGACACCACGCTCGGCATGCTGCTCTCGAACGGCATCGCCTTCTTCATCATCCTGACCACGGCGTCCGTGCTGCACGCCAATGGCGTGACCAAAATCAATTCGGCGACGGAAGCCGCCGAAGCGCTGCGGCCGCTCGCCGGCGATTTCACCTTCCTGCTGTTCGCGCTCGGCATCATCGGCACGGGCCTCCTGGCGATCCCGGTGCTGGCGGGCTCGGCGGCCTATGGCGTTGCGGAGATCTTCGGCTGGCGCGCCACGCTGGAAGCGAAGCCGGACGAAGCCGTCGGCTTCTACACGATCATCGCGGCCGCCACCGTCATCGGCTTCTCGCTCGGCTTCACCGGCATCGATTCCATCCACATGCTGGTGTGGAGCGCCGTGCTCAACGGCATCGTCGCCGTCCCCATCATGGTGATGATGATGCTGATCGTCTCGAACGCCGGCGTCATGGGCGCCTTCAGGGCGCGGACATGGCTGATCGCACTCGGCTGGCTCGGCACGGCGCTGATGGCGCTCGCGGTCGTGGCGCTGCTCGGCTCTTCCCTCGTCGCTTGAGGTGGCTCAGTTCGAGGTCAGGGCCGCCGAAATCTGCGATGCAATGATGAAAGCCACGAACACGGCGGGCACGCTGATCAGTCTCAGAAACTGGTCCACCGAAAGCATCTGTCATCCCCCATAGACAATGCGCCTTCGCTTGATCGTGCTCCTTACTCAACCCTCTGCACGATTTGCTGATCCGCCGTGAGAATCTGGTCGGAAATGGCTGCCCCACCCAAGGTGAGCAGCGCCAGAATCGATATAACCGCCAAGGCTTGCATGGGGCTGATCGTTGGGGTCGATTGTGGCCAAAACGGAAAGAAGCCGGCGCGATTTCGCGGCGATCCCCGGAAACATCATGGCCATCCCCAGCCTTTCCGGCAGCCTTGTCCGACAGCCTTGCCGCGCCGCAAAAACGACGCGACTGCATATGCGCTGCGCGCCTCCATCGCTTCACGGGGCTCGCGCCTTGGCTTAACAAATCAAGCGCGACAAACGCAAAGCATTTGCGCCGAGATCAAAGGCTCAACAAGCAGCCGCCGGGGAGCGACATGACGAATTCATCGAAAGCTGTGAACCTCGAAATCCTCGCCTGCGATGCCGGCTGGCGAAACTACCATTTCGTCAAGCTGACGACGGAAGACGGCATCGTCGGCTGGAGCGAGTTCGACGAGGGCTTTGGCTCGCCGGGCGTCGGTGCTGCGATCCAGCGGCTCTCGAGCCGCGTCATCGGGCAAAACGTCTTCCAGCACGAGCGCATCCATGCCGAGCTGTTCGCGGCGACGCGGCCGGCCGCCGGCGGCGTGGTGGCGCAGGCGCTGGGCGCGATCGAGAACGCGCTGCTCGATGCCAAGGCCAAATGTCTCGGCGTGCCCTGCTACGAGCTCCTCGGCGGCAAGATCCGCGACCGCGTGCGCGTGTACTGGTCGCATTGCGCGACGTGGCGGATCAATCATCCGTCCTGGTACAAGCCGCCGATCGAAAGCCTCGACGGCGTCAAGGCCATGGGGCGCGAGGTGCGCGAGAAAAAGTTCACAGCACTCAAGACCAACATCTTCTCCTATGACGACGGCAAGCCGACGGGCTGGCGGCCCGGCTTCGGCTCGCCATTCTTGCCCGAGATCAATGTCGACCGCAAAATCCTGCGCGACCTGCACATGCATCTCGAAGCGATCCGCGACGGCGCCGGCCCCGATGTCGAGATCCTGCTCGACTGCAACTTCAACGCCAAGACCGAAGGCTACCTCAAGATCCTGCGCGCGATCGCGGACATCGACATGTTCTGGGTCGAGATCGACAGCTTCAATCCGGAAGCGCTCGGCTACATCAGGAGGCAGAGCCCGCACCCGATCTCGTCCTGCGAGACGCTGCTCAGCTTACGCGAATTCCTGCCCTATTTCCGCGAGCAGGCGATGGACGTCGCGATCATCGACACGCCCTGGAACGGCGTCTGGCAGTCGATGAAGATTGCTTCAGTCGCGGAAGCCTTCGAGGTCAACGTCGCGCCGCATAATTTCTACGGCCATCTCTGCTCGATGATGAACGCGCATTTCTGTGCCGCGGTGCCGAACCTGCGCATCATGGAGATCGACATCGATCGCCTGGCGTGGGACCGCGAGCTGTTCACGCACGAGCCCGAGATCGCGAACGGCCATCTCGTCATTCCGGACCGTCCGGGCTGGGGCACCGAGCCGAACGAGGAGGCGCTTGCCGCGCATCCGCCGAAGACGCACGGCGGGCTGCTCAGCTACGGCCGCAAGAGCTGAAGGGCGAAAGGTGAAGGTTAAGGCGTCACGGGGTTGACGGTTGGGGACGTCTTCGGTCCCGGTCGCACGGGCTCGATTGGCGACTTCGGATCGGTCGGCAGCACCATGGCGCCGGCGGCGTGCGCGGCTTCACCCGTGGTGTGATACATCGCGACATGCGCAGGCTGTGCCTTCGCCCGGCTCCACGGGCCATGGTCGACGAGCAGCATCGCGGCGATGGTGAGGCCTGCGACGATCAGCGCAATCACGCCGGGGTGGCGAAGCGCCATAGCAAGGGAGTTCGTGAAGCTTGTTGCCATCGAACACTCTGGGCTGTTTCCTCTCATGGGTTAATGCAATGAGGTCGCGCGTGGTTCCGCCTCATGCGGCGGAGTTCCGCGGAACCCTGGAATCGTCGCGCAACCTCACTTCACGTCGGGACGCGCGTCGCCAACGAACTTGTCGCGGTTCGGCATCTTGATCGCGGCGAGCGATTTGGCATCGAGCGTCGCATCTGCGCCGACCAGTCCGTTCAGGCTGAGGATATAGGCCGACACCGCATAGACGTCGTCATTGCTGAGAGACTGCGGCGCGTTCTGCGGCATCGCGCGGCGGATGTAGTCGAACAGCGTCGTCGCGTAAGGCCAGTAGCTGCCGACAGTGCGGATCGGCCTTGCTGTGCCGATCGTCCCCTGCCCGCCGACGAGGCGATCGCCGAGGCCACCCTCGCCTTTGTCGCCATGGCAGGACGCGCATTGCTGAGCGAACACCTCGCCTCCCCGACTGACCGTGCCGCGGCCCTCAGGCAGATTGCTGCCGTCGCGTCCGATGTCGATGTTCCAGCCCGCGATCTCCGCGGGCAATGCCGGCCGTCCGATGCCGTAAGGACTTTGCGCAGACGCGCCGCTCGTCCAAGCGCAGAGCAGGACCGCGACGGCGATGCCGCAGGATTCACGCCAGCGCATTGGTCACCTCGCCGCCGTCCGCGATGCGCCAGGGCCAGATCGCGTTGTTGTGGTAGAAATAGTTCTCGCCGCGCACGGCGAGGAGCTCGGCAAGCGTCGGCTGGACGTAGCCGGTCTCGTCGACGGCGCGGCTCTGGATCACGGCCGGCTTGCCGTCCCATCGCCACGGAAAGCGGAAGCGCGTCAATGCGCGCGTCAGCACCGGCTCCTGCAATTGCGCTGACTGCCAGCTCTTGCCGTCATCGATGGACACTTCCACGCGGGCGATCTTGCCGTGCCCGCTCCAGGCGATACCGGTGATCTCGTGAAAGCCGGGCCCATCGAGGCGCTGTCCGCCGGAGGGACGCGTGATGATCGACTTGGCCTCCATGTAGAAGGAGAACTCGCGCGCGGTGCCGTCAGGCAAGAGGTCGGTGTATTTCGAGGTCTCCTCGCGCGAATAGGTAGGCTCCGACGTCACATGCAGGCGCCGCAGCCATTTCACGCTCATGTTGCCTTCGAAGCCGGGCAGGAAGAGCCGCAGCGGATAGCCTTGCTGCGGCCGCAGCCGCTCACCGTTCTGGCTGTAGACCAGCATGGCGTCCTCGAGGCATTTCTCGATCGGGATGCTGCGCGTCAGCGCCGCGGCGTCGGCGCCTTCGGCCACGACCCATTTGGCGTCCGGCTTGAGACCGGCTTCCTCGAGCACCAGCTTCAGGCTCACGCCGGTCCATTCGGCGCAACTCACGAGGCCCACGAGGTCGGAGGCGGTCTTGCCGTAAGGCTTCGTGTAGCCGGGATTGCCCGAGCATTCGAGGAAGTGGATGCGCGACTGCGACGGAAAGCGCCGCAGGTCGTCCATGGTGAAGATCAGGGAACGTTCGACCAGGCCATGAAGCATCAGGCGGTGCTGCGCCGGATCGATCGTCGGCACGCCGCCATGATGGCGCTCGTAGAACAGCCCGTTCGGCGTGATGATGCCGTCGAGCTCCTGCAACGGCGTCCGGCCCGAAGCGGAGATGTACTGCTTGAGGTTCTTCGAGATGTTCTTGACGACGTTCTTCTCGAACGGCGACGGCGCCCCATAGGGCTGACTGCCCATCGGCTCGCCCGGCGCCTTCATCCATTCGGGAATGTCGGGCGGCAGATTGTCCGTTCCAGCCGCCGTGGCAGCGGTGCCGCTGCCGAGAACGACTCCACTCAGGGCCACGCCGCCGGACTTAAGGAAGCGACGGCGCGTGGTCGCGTCGATGCCGTCAGTCGTTCGTGTCTTGGTCATTGCGGGCCCTCGTGCTCAGCCGCATGAAATCGCCTCGCGCGCGCCTTGGCAATTCGCGTGCATTTCAAAATCAGGCGATCGTCGCCACGGCTGATCTAAATGCTCGGTCTCGCGGAGGAGTTCCATCCCAGCGCGGCAGCGCTTGTGCGACCGGACGAGCGCCTCGGACTCTACTCGCCAGGCGAGATCGCGTTGCTCGGCGTCGGGCGGTCCGCGATCTGTTGCCCGAACAGGCTGCCGATCAGCTCGACCGCCGTCCGCGCGGTGCGGCCGCGCTCGTCCAGGAACGGATTGAGCTCGACGATGTCGACCGACCGGACCAGGCCGGAATCGTGCAGCAGCTCCATGATCAGGTGTGCCTCGCGATAGGTCGCCCCGCCCGGCACCGTGGTACCGACGCCAGGGGCCACGCAGGGGTCGAGGAAATCGACGTCGAAGCTGACGTGCAGCACCCCGTCGCTTTCCCTCACCCGCTCGATGAAGCGCCGGATCAGGACGGCGACGCCGAACTCGTCGATCTGGCGCATGTCGGCGACGCGGATGCGCCGCGTGCGCATCAGCTCCTTCTCGAGCTTGTCGATCGAGCGCGTGCCGAACAGCTCGAGCTGGTCGGGGTCGATCGAGGCGCGCGGCTCCTTGCCGAGCAGCCCGTCGAGCCCGGGCTCGCCGCACAAGAACGCCGCGGACATGCCATGCATGTTCGCCGTGATCGTCGTCGCCGGCGTGTTGTAGTCGGCATGCGCGTCGAGCCAGAGCACGAACAGTTTGCGCCCGTGCTCCTGCCAGTGACGCGCCATGGCATTGACCGAGCCCATCGACAGCGTGTGATCGCCGCCGAGAAAGATCGGGACCGCGCCGCTCTTGGCGACGTCATAGGCGCGATGGCTCACGACGCGTGTCCAGCGCTGGATCTCGCGGTAGTGATTGGCGTTCCGGGGCGGCTCGTCGGTGGAATCGGGAATGCCGGCGACCGAAAGATCGCCATGATCGACGACCTCGAAGTCGAGATTTTCCAGCAGGGTCGCAAGGCCGGCGGTCCGCAGGGCCGCAGGGCCCATCAGCGTTCCGCGCTGCGAAGCCCCCATGTCGATGGCAGCGCCGAGCAGCGCTATGCGCCTGGTTCGATCCGACGTTGTGCGATCGGTCACGACCATCTCCCTGATCAGGTCTGCGCTGGGGCATCAGCCTAACAGAGATTCGCGTCCGTCGTTTCCCGGGCTGATGCTGTCGCCGGCCGACACTGGAGGGAACCAAACCACGTCCGCCGCATTTTCAGTGCAGGCCGGCACCCGCCGTCAAGCCGGCGCCAGTCGCGGATAGCCAAAGGTCTTTGGACCCGCTGTTCAAAACGAGCGCTCGCGAGGATAGCCAAAGGTGCCGGTCCCTGCCATTTCGCGGGTCTGGAGGCCATAAGCCTTGAGCGTGGACACACCGGAACCAGTTTCGCAGCCAGGCCTGGCCGAGCGCGCCGTCGATGCCGCAACCGACGTCACCCGCACGATCGGCGAGGTCGCCGGCGGCCTGCATGCCGCAGTCGATCGCCTTACGACGGCCATCGAGGAGGCGCGAAGGCCCGGCAAGCCGCTCGCAACGGTCGCCGCGATCACGCGCGAGGCGCCGCTGGCGAGCCTGTTCGTCGCATTCCTGCTCGGCATCGCGATCGCGCGCCGCCGCTAGCAACCGATTCTGCCGGAATTGTCCGTACCGCCACGCGTCTCACTCAGGCGGCGCCGACGACTTCCTGGATCGGCTGCACCGTCAGAAACTGATGCGCGAATGCTTCGGCCGGCATCGGGCGGCCGAAGAAATAGCCCTGCCCTTCCTCGCATCCCATGCTGACCAGGAAATCGGCCGTGGCGCGGTTCTCGATGCCCTCGGCGATCACGGAGAGGCCAAGCTGCCTGCTCAATCCGACGGTCGAGCTGACGATCGCTGCGTCGTCGGAATCGGCGAGCAGATCGAGCACGAAGGAGCGGTCGATCTTGAGCCCGTCGAGCGGAAACTTCTTCAGATAGCTCAAGCTCGCGTAACCCGTGCCGAAATCGTCGAACAGAACGCGGACACCGAGCTCCTGGATCCGCTTGAACATGTCGAGCACCCGCGCCTCGTCGAGGAGAAGGATATCCTCGGTCACCTCGAGCTCGAGCAGCGAAGGCGAGAGCCCGGTGGCGGCGAGCAGTTCGCCGACCGAATGCGCGAGATCCCCCGAATGAAGCTGCGACGGCGACAGATTGATCGCGACGCGAACGTTGTTGCCGGCGAGCTCCCACGCCCGCGCCTGTTTGCAGGCCGTCTCCATCACCCAGCCGGCGATCCGTTCCGAGAGCGCCGACGTATTGACGACAGGCATGAACTCGGCGGGCGAGACGTAGCCGCGCGAGGGATGACGCCAGCGGATCAGCGCTTCCGCGCCAAGGAGCGCGCCGTCAACCAGGCGAACCTGCGGCTGGTAGAACAGCTCGAATTCGTTGCGGTCCACGGCCTGCGCGAGCTCGCTCTCGAGCGTCAGCCTGTTCTCGAGCTCCTGTCTGATTGTGCTCTCGAAGATTACGTAGCCGCCGCGGTGGGTCGTCTTCGCCCGGTAGAGTGCGAGATGGCCGTTGCTCAGGAGGTCGTCGGCGTTCTGCCCGCCGTCCGGATAGACGGCGATCCCGACGCTGGTCCTGACGCGATGCTGGCGCGTGCCGGCCGCGAGCGGCAGCTCGAACGCGCGGATCACGCGCTCGGTGAACGCCGCGATCGGCTCATTGGCCTCGACACAGTCAATCGCGATCGCGAACTCGTCGCCGCTGAGCCGCGCGACTATCGCCTTGGCTCCGGCCTCGACCCGCAACCGCTCGGCGACCGCCTTGAGCACGAGATCACCGGCCGCATGACCGAACATATCGTTGATCTGCTGGAAACCGTCCAGGCCCAGCACCAGGAGCGCGACCTCGCGCGACTGCCGCTTCGCCGCCGCGACCAGGCCGACCAACCCCGTATGCAAGGTGTTGCGGTTGGCTATCTCCGTGAGCGAGTCGTACTCGGCGAGATATTTAACGCGTTCGGCCTCGCGCTTGCGGACCGAGATGTCGCGCAGAATCGCGCCATATTGGAAGCCGTCTGTGCCTTGCCAGCCCGAGAAGCTGGCCTCGAGCGGAAACACCTCGCCGTTCCTGCGCCGTCCCTCAAACTCGACGACGACGGCCCCGCCCGGGACCAGCAACGCCTGACGCGCGGCGTCACGCGTCGAGAAGCGCTTGGCCGCGCCGTCGGTCGGCGATGCGCAGAGCGCTTCGAAGGGGCGGCCGATCATTTCCGCCGGCATGTAGCCGAAGATCGCGCTCGCGCCGGGATTCCACACTGTGATCATGTGGTTTTCATCGGTGCAGACCAGGCCGTCGCCGAGTGACATCGCAATGCGGTGGAAGCGGCTCTCGGCGATGCGACCGAGCAGGCTGCGGAAATCGATCTCGTCGAGCGCAATCGCGGTGAGATAGGCAACGGTCGCGATGTGGAACAGCGACGTGTCGATGACGAGCGGCCATTTTAGCTGCACGAGGGCAGCGATGAGCTCGACTGCCGCCGCCGCCGCAACGAGGATGACGACCCTAACGCCCGGACCAAGGCGGCGCCAGGAGAACATCATGAGCAAGGCCAGGGCACCGAGGCCCAGGATCATGCCTATATCGGAGGTCCAGCGCAGCGTGCGATGCTGAAGGATCGATTCCGCCGCCAGCGCCTGTAGCACGGGACCGGATGCGACATTGCCGTTGGGTACGCTGAAGCGGTCGCCGAGTTCGAGAGCGGTCGCGCCGACGAGGACCTTCTTGTCCTTCAATTTGGAAAGGGTCGTGGCGTCGCCGCGTAGCACGTCAACAAAGGAAACGCGCGGAATCGATGCCGCGCGGATCGAGAAATCGATCAGGAACGGCAAGCTCCGGTTGGCATATTGCCCCGCCAACACCGCCGCCATCGAAGGCACGAACTCTTCGCCGAGCCTCTCGCCGAAAGGATAGCGTCGAACCAGCCCGTCGGACTCCACGCTAACGTTGACGACGGCCGGCCACGACTGTTCGCCGAATGGCGTCAGAGGACGGTTGATGTGGATACCGCCGCCGTTCGGTGCCGGTTGCTTGAAGGACGGCAGGATCGTCGAACCGCCGACGTCCTTCAGCGCCTCGACGAAAGCCTGGTCGGATGCAGGATCCGACGGTGTGCTGAAGTCGACGTCGAAGGCGACATCGCGAACACCGGCGCTTTCGAGCTTGCGCAAGAGTTCGGCATGTAGCTGCCGCGGCCACGGCCAGACGCCGATCCGGTCGATCGATGCCGCATCGATCGCAACCACCGCGATATCGCCACTCGCCTCGCGCGATTGCCAGGCGAAGCGCAAATCGGTGAGCGCACTGCGCAGCGCACCGTGCCATCCCGTCGACAGCACGACGGCAAGCGCAACCACAACCAGAATGTGCGGTCGATAGCGTTTCACCTAGTCCCCCCGCACATCCGGTTCAATCCGGATGCGCCCCCTTGATCCCCTACGGAATGGCCTCAGTTCTTGTGGTGGCCGTAGGCGTTGCCGTTACTGCCGTTGCCCCCGCCATTCCCGTTGCCGTTGCCGTTGCCGTTGCCGTTGTTGCCTTTACCGTTACCGGTCGAGCCACTATTGCCGTCTTCGGAATTGCTCTTTTTGTTACCGCCGGAGCTGCTGCTCGAGCTATCGCTCGACGACCCGGCCGTTGTCGCAGCCGTCGTCGTGGTCGTGCTCGAGGTGCTCGTGCTGCTGCTCGTCGTACTACTGGTGCTCGTCGTCACCGCCGTCTGGCTGGCGCTGTTGGAGGCCGACGTCGCGTTCGTCTTGCTGTCGCTCCAGACGGTATCGGTGCTGGAGCCTGACGCACTTCTGACGGCGGCGGCGGCAGTAACCGGTCCGCGTGCGAGCCCGTGCGTCACCTTGTTGAAATTCAGCTTCACCTCGCCAAGCGGACTGGAGATGCGGACCACGCTCGGCTTGACATGAGACCCGCCCGCCGCCTGCTGGGGCTTGGAAGCCGCTCCGGCGACCTTGCCGTTCTCTATGTGCGCGAGAGCGTGGAAGGTGTGGCCGTTCGCAGCATTGCGCGGTGCCGGCAGGCCCGATTTCGGCACCGGCACTCGCTCGATGGTCGACGCGCGCGGCTTGCCCTGCTCGATCGAATTGAAGGTACCGGAGCCGCTCAGGTTGAGGCCAGGCTTGCCATGCTCGAAGGCCGTCGCGGCCTGGCCGGGCATCACCTGAGCGATCTGACCAGTGCGGAAATCGGAGACCTCGACCTGCCCACGGACGACGCCGACCTTGGTGCTGTCGGCGTTCACCGTGACGCTGAACTGCGTGCCCTTGACCACGGCGGCGAGATAGGGCGTCTCGACTTCGAAATGCTTGACGTTGCGCTTTTCGACTTCGAGCAGGATCGAGCCCGCCTGCTGCACGATTGTGGTCGAAAGCCCGTCCTTCTGCTCCGTCGGCAGACCGACGACCGAATTCGGTGAGATCAGGATGGTCTCTTCGCCACGCACCAGAAGCACGCGACCGTTGCGCCCGGTCCGGATGGTATCACCAGGCTTCAGCGTCTCTTCCTGCTTGAGCGAGACCTGCTGTGCTCCGTCCGTCGCGATCCAAACGTCGCCCGACGCCTTGCTGACCGACCAGACACCGCCATCCGCTGCAAACGCGTTGGAAGCAAATCCCAGTACCAACGCGGCCAACAGGGCGCGCCGCATTCCATCTCTGCCGAGCATGATGAGTCCTCAGTCCGCGAACAGCGGACCTGAGATTTATCGGAGATGTCTCAAGATTGGATTAGCCGGAGTCGCGCCAAGTTCCATCGCACCGTTAACCAATCGTTGACCATAAAAAACTATGAAAAATCATGTGCCTAACGACCTCTTACCGAGCCCGTGGAGCGACTCAGTTGAACTACGGAGAGCGGTCTCGATGGAGCCGCCCGTGGAGACATTTTGCTACCGTAATGGGCCTGCTTGTGCCTATTCTTGCGGCAATTCCGCAAGGTCTCGCGCAGCAAGCGAACCAGCCGGGCTTCGATCCGCGACAGACCGAAAAATATTTCGACACACAATCGGATCAGAACTCCCGCAGTCGCCCCCCCGTAAGACTACCGAGTTTCGGCCGCCCCGACGTCGGCGCGAATGCCCGACCGCAATTCGTGCTTCGCGACGTCAGCATCATTGGTGCGGACAGCATTCCGCGTGATCGCCTCACCAGCACCTGGCAACCGTATCTTGGAAAGCAGGTCTCGCAGGCGGACCTCGCGGCGATCGCCGGCGCCATCAGCGATCTCTATCGCTCCGCCGGTTTCCATCTGAGCCGGGCCATCATCCCGCCGCAAGACATCCAGGATGGACGCGTCCGGATACAGGTGATCGAAGGCTCCATCGTCGAGGCCGACTTGAAAGGCGATGGCGCCGAGCAATTCGGCATCCGTCCGATGCTGGATCCGGCCCTCGCCGAGCATCCCTCGCGCCTCGCCACGCTCGAACGCCAGCTTTATCTGATCAACGGATGGCCGGGCGTGCGGATCGCCGATACTGCGCTCGAGGAAATCGGCACCGCGAGCGGCCGCTTCCGCCTCACCGTCTTCCTGAAGACTTGGCACATCTTCACCTCGTTCGGCCTGGACAATCTTGGATCATCGTCGGTCGGACCGTGGCAGACCTATGCGACCGGCGCCTTCAACTCTTACCTCACACCCGGCGACACGCTGGCGGTCAACCTGTCGACGATTGCAAACGATCCGCGTCAGCTTGGCTTCGGACGATTGTCCTATGACGCGCCGGTTGGTGTCGACGGCGTGCGGCTCGGCGCCTCGATCCTGTACAGCGCGGTACGGCCGGGCGATGCCCGTCGCCTCGACAGCGACATCACGACGACGGAAGCCTTCGAGTTACGGGCAAGCATCGTGCCGCTTCAGTCGCAAGCATCTTCGCTCACGCTCACCTCGGCCTTCACCTTCAGCAACCTATCGGAACACGATATGTTCGGGCCATCGTACCTTGATCATATCAGAACCGCGAGCCTGACCTCGGATTACCGGCTGCAGGACCGCTTCGGCGGCACCAACTATCTGACGTTGACCTATCGCCAGGGGCTCGACATTTTCGGCGCCTCGCACTGGACCGACGACCTTCTGTCGCGCGACGGCGCCTCGGCGAACTTCTCGGTGTTGAATGCCTGGTTCACGCGCTACCAGACTCTCACCGACGCATGGTCGATCAAGCTTTCAGGCGCGAGCCAGACCGCATCCCGGCCGCTGTTCACGTCGCAACAATTCTATCTCGGCGGCATCGCCTTCGGCCGTGGCTATGGCGCCGCCGAAATCAGCGGCGACAACGGGCTTGCCGGATCGTTCGAGATTCGCTTCGACCAGACGGTCAATTTCCGCTACTGGACCGGCTACCAGATCTACGGCTTTGCCGATGCCGGCGTGGTGTGGAACGACGGCTATCGGCTGAGCGACGGGTTGTCGCTGACATCCGCCGGCGCCGGCATACGCCTGTTCCTGTCGGACGATTTGCGGGCTGATCTCGCCGTCGCTGTTCCGCTCAGCTACCGCGCGCCCGACAATGAACGGCGAAATGCGCGGTTCCTGTTCACGCTATCGAACGCCCTCAGGCTCTGCCCGGAACGGGGAAAGGCCAATTGCCTCTAATTCCCCTCCTTCGTTTGCACACGATCAAGCTTGCCTAAATTTAATCCCGCCTCGCCCTCACAATCGCTCGATCCGTTGGTTCCCCATCACTACCTCTGTGAAAAGTGATCGGGGTGAAACGATGAAGAGGGCTTTCGCGATTCTGGCGTTCCTTTGCGTACTTGCTGCGGGCGAATTTTTCGCCGTGAGCAAGTTCGCGATCCGCCACGAGACGCTCAATCTGTTTGACGCCGCACGCCAGCGGCCGGTCTCGGTCGACATCGCCGTGCGCCGAGATTACGAGACCAAGGCCAATCTCGGCCTCTGGAAGCTTCCGCTTGCAGTCATCAGCAACGGCAACACGGTCAAGGCCACAGAGTACTCGTTCCTGGCCAACGTACTCGCCGCGCGCGGATATCTCGTGGCCAGCATCCAGCAGGATCTGCCGACCGATCCGCCCCTGATGACCAAGGTCGGTCAGCCCTATGTCGGTCGAAAGGGTGTTTACATGCGCTGCGAGGCCAACATCCTGTTCGTCCTGAACGAGTTGAAGAAGCAGCAGGAGAACGCGGAATACGATCACATCACGCTCGTCGGCCATTCCAACGGCGGCGACGTTTCCATGTATGTCGCCCATCAGCATCCCGAGCTGGTGTCAAAGGTGATCACGCTCGACAATCTGCGGGTGCCCTTCGTGCTCAGCGATCACCTCAAGATCCTGTCATTCCGCTCGAAGGACCCGAGGTTCGTCACCGATCCCGGCGTCCTGCCGACGCCCGAGCAGGCGAAGCGGCGCGGCATCGACATCATTAATACCGGTGCCCAGCACACCGAGCTGAGCGACCGGGGACCGGATTCGGTGAAGGAGAAGATCCAGGCCACGCTGGATCAGTTCCTGCGCAGCAGCTCCAGCAGCGAGCTTGCGCCGACCGATACGACGAGCCCGCTGATCATGAACCCCGGCGACTACTAGGTTCACTGGCACGCCTGAGGTCCGCTTTTCCTCCAACAACCAACGGTTTGTTGAACCGGGAACATGGCTGGAGCGACCTATTGGGCGTTCGCAGAGCTCGATCCCATGGCAACGGAGGCGGCCATCACACTCCCTTATGAAAACCAGCGCCCCGTCGTCTCCGACGACAACCTCGCCGTCGTTGTCTACGTGCTTTACGGCGTGGGTTATTTTACCGGGATTTCGGCGCTGATCGGCGTCATCATCGCGCATACGAAGGTCGACGGTGCGGACCCCGTGCCGCGCTCGCACTACCGGTTTCAGATCAGGACCTTCTGGATCGGACTGGCGTACCTCGCGGTCGGCATTCCGCTGTGCATGGTGCTGATCGGCTTTCCGATTTTTGCTTGGTGGTTCATCTGGTCAATGGTCCGCATCGTCAAGGGCGGCCTGTTGCTGAACGAGCACAAACCGATTGCTAATCCTACGTCCTGGCTGTTCGGCTAGTCCCGCCATCGGGTACCGCGGGACACGCCTGCCAAACGGGTTTGCGACAGATCAAGGCGGCCCGGCGCCGAATGCGCGACAAGGCAAACCTCGAGCGTCGGGGAAGCCCAGATGTCGCACTACACACAAAGTCTAATGCTGCCCGCTGCGGCTGCGCCGACCTTCCTTCGCCGCCTCTACCGCTTCGCCCGCGGCCTGGTCCGGTCGATCATCGCCCGCATAAATCTCTCGCAATTCCCCGGATCGTGCTGCGGTTGAGCGCGGACACCGGACAAATGGTTCGAGGACGCCTCATGCGAGCGCTCGTCAAACGGCGCTCAACTCTGATCGTCGCGGCCGGCCTGTCCGGATCGCCGGCTTACGCCGCCGACCCGATCACGGCGCTGATCTTGCAAAGCGCAGGTGCGCTGGCTGTCATGTCGTGACGAGCGAACAGAAACAGGCGAGCGCCGAGGTCCGCGCCTTTTGCGCCATCGCGCAGGCCCGACATCACGCCGGAGAAGCTGGGCCCCTCAAATGCAAATCCCTGCCGGTTGGGCCGACAGGGATCAGCAGAAAGGATGACGGACGGCGGATGATATGCTCATCCGGTGGCCCATCATGGACCTGCCATACGATTGAATTCCGCGCGACGCTTTCACGCAAGATCAATTTGTGAGCACGCCGCACTGCCCGCGGTTCAGGACTTGCCTTTGCCGGGCTGCATCAGGTTGCCGGTGATCTGTCGCATATGTTCACCGGCATTGGTAAATTGACTTCTCAGGAATTCGGACTGGATGCGCATCGCTTCCTGGAGATCGGTTGCGTGAACGAGCTTGCGCGCGTGCTCGAACGCCGCCTTCATGTTTTGTTCAGTGAAAGCAAGCGCCTGCTTGGAAACGTCTGTGCTGGTTCCAGGCACCGATGACATCGACTTGGTGGCAGCATCGAAAAACAGGCCGAAGGCTTTTTCCGCCTGATCGATGGTCTTCTCGGCCAGATCGCGCAATTCGGCCGGAACTTCGAGCTTCGGTTCGATCATGTCGCCGTCCTCCCCTTGTCCCTGACGGATTTATCACACTTATCGGATCGCATTCCAGCGGCTCCGCTGGGCGTCAGGGATCCCTGGGGCGGTCAGTTAAGGTTGGGACTTCGGTGGGCGATACCCCTTACGAAAGTGGATGTTCAGGAATTTCTTCGGTGGTGAGGTCTTCGACCAGCTTGATGACCTCGAAGCGCTGCCGCGGCGCGAGCTTGAGAAATGCGCGCAGCAATCGCAGGCTCTCGACGGTTTGACTCGCAGGCGCCCCCAGCTTCAGGTGCAGTTCAGTCGCGAAATTGAGGTTTTTCATCTCGCACCTATGAAAGGAACAACCTTCGTAAGAGGGCAAACGTCATTCGAGAACCGGACGTCGGACATGGACGGCTCTCGGCCTGGCGACCGCGGGCGAACCGCCAAACCGCATGCCCGCAACGGGTCGGGTGAACCCGATGAGGTTGCAATTATGACAAGGAACAACCCTCCCGGCAAGCCAAACTGCTGGGGGAGGATTGCTTCGTCGTCATCGCACCTCGGCAATTCCGGAGGACGGATCCGGTCCACCCCCGCCCGCGACAGGACTCAGCAGGTCATAGTCAGCAGGTCATAGCTGCACGTTGGCTTGATCTACGTCAATGCGACAACGCGGCTATTTTGTTTCCCAACATGAACGGGGAACGGGGGCCCCGAAGGATGGCGCACCCGGTTCGAAGGCTGAGAACGTCCTCGGCCTCTCGAGACGCCCGCCTTTGGCGAGCGCCTCGAAGGATGGCCGCACAGCAGAACCGATCGGATTACTGCTTCTTCAGCGTGTAGACGTAATCGTTGAGGCCCGCTTCGATAGTCGTATCATCCACGAAGTGGAAATCGATCTCGCAGCCTGTTTCAAGCGTCTTGATCTTGTCGCCGGTGAAGCCGAGCGAGGCGGCGAGCGCCTTCGGATCGGTCTTCTTGCTGGAGTGCTGCATCTCGTCGAAAGCGCCCTGGAAGATCATATCGGCGGCGTAGTCGGTTAGCTTGTATTGCGGCTTGGCGCAGGCAAAGGGGCGCGGGCCGGAGATTTCCTTGGCTTTGACGAGAACCATCTTGCCCATCAGCCGTGCCTGTTCGGCGCTGTCGGGCTTGTGTTGCGCATCCGCCCAAGGCGCCACCACCGCGCTCGTGAATTTCCAGGTTCCGACGTAGGAAGGATCGGCCGCGTGAACGGCGCCGGCCGCAGCCAGGGAAGCGAGAAAGCAAACGACGCCGGCAAATTTCATCGGAAGGTCCCCCCTTAAGTCTCGTGCTTGGACGCGGCGCGCCCCGTCGCGGTTCACCATCTTAAGATATTTTTCAAAGGCATGAACCGTCATTCGCAAGCGAGCGACCAAGAGCCCAGTGCGATACGGCCACGCAGATCACGGGCGCCATGGCTGACTTCTGGACTAACGATTCGGGCGCGCATCCAGCAAAGGAAGACGGAATGCTTTCTCGCAGTGATCTCATCAAGGGCGCGGCGGTTGCGCTTTTCACTCTCGCATCACACGGCGCATGGGCGCAGGAGGCCAAGATGAACCTGTTCAAGATCGTTACCGTCAAGGATGAAATCATCATCGGACTGAACGCCGAAGAGCTGCAGGCGCTCGGCGGCACCGACGCCAGCGCGGTCGCCCATGCGCTGGCGCAGAAGGGCGATCTCACCGTGTGGCAATACAACGTCCACCGCGGCCAGAACGGCGAATTGCAGCAAGCGCCGACCGCCAAGATTGGATTGCTGGCCAACGCCTCGCTCCGCTTCGAACCCTACACGACACCGTACCAGATCGTGCCGCATCCGTGAGATGCATGATCACGCTCGAACAATAACCCAGAGCGCGATGACGATTCATCCAAATCCCGTCGCGCTCTTGGGCATGTCGACAAAAAACGGCGCCGGACTGTCCCTGCCCCCACCTCAAGCGAGAAAGCGCACATGATCCGGAGCCGCAGGACCGCATTAGCGCAAAGTGTGACACGGTTATCCCCCGCGACAAACGCGGAACCCGTTTGCGCGGAGATCATGCTCGAACAATAACCTAACGCGCGATGACGATCTCATCGCGCCTTAGCGCTTGGCGGGCTCGTCTCGCCGCCGTCGGTCGCAAAGCCGTAGACCTGCGCCAATCGGTCCAGGCATTCCTGCAACCTCTTGGAGAAATAGTCGTTCCAGCGCTGGCTGCGCACGGTGCGGCGTTCGCCGACCTGCTCCATCGTCAATCCGAGCACCAGGACGTCGTGAACGAGCGCCGCGCCGTCCGTGCCGAGTTCGCGCTCGACCCGGTTCAGCCGCAGCACCGCCTGGCGCTGGCCCTCGGTAACCGGCTCCCGGCCGAGGGTGCCGTCGACATATTCCCGGCTGGGATCGACCGCCTGCGGACCCCGCTCCGCCTTCTCCCAGTCGTTCTGAAACGCACGGCCGCCGCGGTACTGTGCTTCGTCGATCTGGTGATGGGCATGGAGCCGGCCCAATGGATCGTTGCGGACCGAGCGCAACGCGATGATTTTTTCGCCGGGATCAAGGCTTAAGGGATTGTCGACCTCGACTTCCGCCACCTCGGCGTGGAGCGCCAAGTCGCGTGACCTGCGGTCGTAGATCCCTCCCAGGCGAAAGGTTTTGCTGCGTTTTGCACGTGCCACTTGGATACTCCTTGACACAAAAGGCCGGAAATCGGATTCCCAGCACGGGGCGGCCAGGTTCAGGCGGCCGCGACGAGCCGCAGGATGACCGGGCCGGTCGTTCGCGCCGTGTCGGGCCCGGAGGTCAGATGAAAATGGGGCGTGCAATAGCTGGTGCCCGGGCGCCGGGGATGACCGCAGAAGGCGATCGCCTCCCCATCCTTGTCCCCGCCATACGGATAGCGGCAGTCGCCCGGTTCGAGCGCGAGCAGCGAGACCAGCCGCGGCCGGATACCGACGCAGCGCAGCTTGATCGGCTCGGCCGGGACGAAAGGCGGTTTGGGCGCCTCGCCCTTCCACGCAGGGTTTGGCCAGCGCTGCAGTCCATTCGGCAGATGCGGCGCGATCGGTGGAGCTGGCATCTGCTTGGGCGCGGCGAGACCCATCCGCTTGGCCCGCCCGATCACCGCGTTTCGGCTGTAATTCGTTCCAAATCTTACGTTAATCTCCTTGCCGATCTCCGCAAAAGACATTCCCTTGAGAAAATAGTCGCGCAGCGCGTCGGAGTGCTCCGACGCCCAGATGCCCGGTTCCATACTGTCTTGCCCTGTGATCCGCCTCACCTGGTCCGAACGACGTTCCTGAGGCGAAGCACACATTCCGATATTCCGAATAATAAGTCAAGCTAGACTTCTGATATTCGTAATAGATAATTCCGAATTTCGGGTTAAGGTAGTTACGAAAGCTGGACAAACGAGGGGAATCACCATGCTGGACGCGACGATGATCGAACGGGGCCTGAAGCGGTCAGGCAAGAGCAAGGGCGGGCTGGCCCAGGCCATGGGCGTCCGACCGGGCGCGGTTTCCGAAATCCTCGGCGGTGAGCGCCTTGTCAAGGCGTCGGAGATCCTGCCGATCATGGAATACCTTGAGCTCAATCTCTCGCCGATCATGGGCCGTGTCGGCGCCGGCGCCGTCATCGAGCCGGAATATGAGCAGGTCCCGCCGGAAGGACTTGGCGACATCGTACTGCCCTTCCCGATCATGGAGGAGACCGTCGCCTTCGAGGTCATGGGCGATTCCATGCTGCCCAAGTACGAGAACGGCGACGTGATCGTGGTCTATAAGGAGCAACGTTTCCCGCTGTCGAGCTTCTATGGCGAGGAGGCCGTAGTCCGGCTGAAGACGGGGGAGCGTTATCTGAAGACCATCGAACGAGGCAAGTCTCCCTCGCTCGTCAATCTCGCCAGCTTCAACGCCAAGCCGATCGTCGGCGTGAAGTTGGAGTGGGTCGGCGAGATATGCCTCACCATGCCCAAGGGCCAGCTCGAGCGGCTGCGTGCCAAGTCGGCCCGCGCTCGCAAAGGCAAGGGCAAGTAACGCGCGATCTGCTCGAGATTACAGAGCCTCGATTTCCGATTTTTGGAAGACGGGGCTTGACTATATTCCTATTTTCAGAAATACTGCAGCTCGCCTCGAGGCGGGCAAGGAATCTTGATGCAGTATTTCGTCGTGATGATCGATTATGGTCGCCGCGGACGCGAAGCAGTCGTCGACCCCGAAGTAACCCGGCGCGAGGTCGTCTCGCGCGTCGCCTCCGGTGAGTACGGAAACATCTGCTTCATCCACGAAATCAGCGGGTCCGCGGTCGAGGACGTGACCGAGGACATCCTCACCCAGGCCGCCCTGCCGGAGATTGCGCCTGGAGAGGTCGACCTCCAGGCGGCCCGCTTCGATCACGCCCGCGACCTTCGCAAGCACGAACGATCGTAACGCAGGCCGCGAGCGGCCTGCATCACGATCCGATCTGGCATCACACCAGAAGCACGGTCGATCCCGTGGTCTTGCGCGCCGCAAGATCGGCATGCGCCTTCGCCGCGTCCTTCAGCGGATAGGTCTGGTGGACCTCGATCTTGACCGCGCCGGACTTCACGACGTCAAACAGCTCACCTGCCATCGCCACCAGGTTCTCGCGCTTCGCCGCATAAGTGAAAAGTGTCGGGCGGGTGACGTAGAGCGAGCCCTTCTGCGCCAGCAGGCCGAGATTGAGCGGCTCGACCGCGCCGGAGGATTGGCCGAACAGTGCGACAACACCGAGCGGCGCCAGGCAGTCCAGTGACTTCAGGAAAGTATCCTTGCCGACGGAATCATAGACGACCGGCACCTTCTTGCCGCCGGTGATCTCGTCGACGCGCTTCACGAAATCCTCGCGGGTATAGATGATGACGTGGTCGCAGCCGTGAGCTTTTGCGAGCTTGGCCTTCTCGTCGTTGCTCACCGTGCCGATCACTGTCGCGCCGAGATGCTTCGCCCATTGGCTCAGAATCAGGCCGACGCCGCCCGCTGCCGCATGCAGCAGTATGGTGTCGCCCGCCTTCACACGATAGGTCTGCCGGATCAGATACTGCGTCGTGAGCCCCTTCAGCATCATCGCCGCCGCGGTTTTGTCGTCGACGCCGTCCGGAAGTTTCAACAACCGGTCAGCCGGGATCAGCCGCGCCTCGGAATAGGCGCCGAGCGGCGAGGCGCCGTAGGCGACGCGATCACCCGGCTTCAAATCGGTCACGCCCGCTCCGACCTCCTCGACCACGCCGGCCGCCTCGCTGCCGAGCCCGCTCGGCAATTGCGCGGGATAGAGACCCGAGCGGTTATATATGTCGACGAAATTGAGACCGACCGCAGTGTGACGGATGCGCGCCTCACCCGGACCGGGCTTGCCGACCTCGACTTGCTCCCAAACCAGGACTTCCGGACCTCCGGTCCTGTGAAAACGAATGGCATGCGTCATGGGTGTTTGCTCCCTTATTGTTGGAGTGTTCGCCGAAGAAGCGGATTGGGCTCTGAAATAGGCATTTAGTCCGCCCGTTACAGTACAGAGACGTTACAAGAATGTCACAGCAGTGGACAAATGCCCGCCGTTCCGCCTCTGTTCGAAAGAGTTGATGACGGCGCGTAAGCCACCGGCGGTAGATTCTGCGCGGGGTGTGGTGGTCGCCTGCGAAGGAGAGCCGAGATGCCAGCCTATGTACAGCATCATCAGGACATCGAGATCGCGCCTGTGATTTGCCCCAGCTGCATGGGGTTCCTGCCAATGTATGTGCGCGAGGTCGAGCCGCATTGGAGCCTTGCCAAGATCGACTTCGTCTACGAATGCGCCGATTGCGGCGGCGAACTGCGGCAGACCATCCGTAAACCTGAGCTGCTGCATCACTGATCGAAACGTCCGAGCCCTTGTGCGCGTATTTGCGCTGAACGGAAAAATGCCGTCAGCGCAACGTGTTCCCCGATAATCGAGGCTTGTCCTTTGTCCGGAAGGGGGGCAGAACAAGCCTCAAGCAGACTATCGGGAGCGCCCATTCGTGGCTGATCAGAAGCCCTCAACCTCGATCGAGGCAGTGGAGAGCGGCCTCGCCGCGCAAGGTTATATCGCGAGCCGGCAGATCGCGACCGCGGTTTATCTGTCGCAACAGATCGAGAAGCCGATCCTGGTCGAGGGTCCCGCCGGCGTCGGCAAGACCGAGCTTGCCAAGGCGATCGCCGCCTGGCGCGGCATGAAGATGATCCGCCTGCAATGCTACGAAGGCCTCGACGAGGCCAAGGCTCTCTATGAGTGGAAATACGCCAAGCAGCTTCTCTACACCCAGATCCTGAAGGACAAGCTCGGCGAAGTCCTCGGCGGAGCGCAGACTCTGCACGCAGCGCTCGACCAGTTGCATGATTTCGGCGACGTGTTCTTCTCCAAGGAGTTCGTCGAACCGCGCCCGCTGCTACAGGCTCTCGAGCAACCCGGCGGCTGCGTGTTGCTGATCGACGAAATCGACAAGTCCGACGCCGAGTTTGAATCGCTGCTGCTCGAGATCCTGTCCGATTTCCAGGTCACCATTCCCGAGCTCGGCACCGTCTCGGCGATCACGCCGCCGACGGTGATCCTCACCTCAAACAGCGAGCGCGATCTCGGCGACGCCTTGAAGCGGCGCTGCCTGCATCTGCACATCGGCTTTCCCGAGCAGCGGCTGGAGGAGCGCATCGTCGAGAGTCGCGTGCCGGGCATCTCGCAAGCGTTGCGCCGGCAGATGGTCGGCTTCATCCACGAGATCCGCAGTCTGGACCTGAAGAAACTGCCCTCGGTCAGCGAGACCATCGACTGGGCGCGCGTGTTGGTACTGTTGCAGGCCGGCGAGCTCGACACCGAGATGGTCAAGAACACGCTCAACGTGCTCCTGAAATACGAGGCCGACATCGAGGCGGCGGCGCCCCACGTCACGACGTTCATTGCCAAGGCGGCGCGGTCCAACGTCTTCGGTTGACTCCGATGCGGGAGAACCTCCATCGCTTCTTTCGTGCGGCACGCGGCGCCGGCGTCCACGTTTCGCCTGCCGAAAGCATCGACGCGATGCGCGCGGTCGCGCAGGTCGGCTTTTCCGACCGCAACATCTTGCGCGATGCGCTGCTGCTGACGCTGGCGAAGTCGCAGGACGAGAAGCTTGCGCTCGGCGACTGTTTTGATCTGTTCTTCAGCCAGCCGGAGCCGCGGCAGGAGCAGGAGGCCAACGACAACGATGCGCCTCCGAAGGGCAGTCAGCCGCCCTCCCCCGACGCAGCCGATGACGCAGGCGGCGGTCAACCTACCGGAGACCTGGGTCCGCTGGCGCAAATGCTCTTGTCGCAGGACCGCAACGCGATCGCCGCCGCGATCGCCAGCGCCGCCAGCGCCGCGTCGCTGTCCAACATCCGCTACTCCACCCAGCGCGGGATCTTTTCCGGCCGCATCCTCGACGTGATGGGCCTTCAGCGCCTGCGCGACGATCTCGACGAACTGACCGCGGCCAACCCGTCGGTCGCCGAGCGTCTGCGCGCAGCGCTGGAGGGCCTGCGCGAAGCCGTCCGCGACACGGTCTCGCAGGGGCTCGCGCTCTACGCGCGCGAGGAGGCCGAAAACCTGCGCAACGAGATCCTGCGCAATGCACCGCTGGCCCGCATTGAGCCGCGCCAGGTCGAGGAGATGCGCGCGCTGATCCGCAAGATCGCGCGCCGCCTGCGCGAGCGCTACTCGAAACCGCGCAAGCGCCAGCGGCGCGGCCATCTCGACGTCCGCCGCACGTTACGCCGCAATGCCGCCTGGGGCGGCGTGCCGTTCCTCACGGCCTGGAAGCGCAAGCACCGCGACCGGCCGAAGATCGTGGCATTGTGCGACGTCTCAGGCTCGGTTGCCCGCGTGTCCGATTTCTTCCTGCTGCTGATCCACTCGCTCCACGAGGTGGTCGACGACGTCCGCTCCTTCGCCTTTTCCTCGCATCTGATCGAGGTCAGCGACATCCTGGAATCGAACTCGCCCGAGGCGGCGATGGCCGAGATCATGTCCAAGGTGGGCTTCGGCTCATCCGACTACGGCTCGTCCCTCGACGACTTCGAGCATGAATTCATGAGCACGCTGACGCCGCAGACCACTGTCATCATGCTGGGCGATGCCCGCAGCAACAATCTCGATCCGCGCGCCGACATCCTGCGGCGCATCTCCGAGCGCTCGAAGCGGCTGGTATGGCTCAATCCCGAGGGACGCATGGTCTGGGGCTTTGGCGATTCCGAGATGCCGCGCTACGCGACATTTTGCAGCGTGGTGCGACAATGCGCCACCGCGCAGCAGCTCGAGCGCGCCGTGTCGGATATCGTGGCAAGCTATCAGTAGGCCGTGAAAGTCCGCTAGCTGGCAACCGCGTGCAAATCGCCGTAAGCCACATTACACTCGCGAAAGTGATAAGCGATCTCGTCGAGCGCGCGCTGCTCCCACTCTTCGGCCTGCGCGAGCCAGAAAACCCGGCGCTTCGAATCCAGCGCCGCACGTTCCCGGCACAAGGATTCTTGACTGCGAATTTCCACCAGCCTGTTCATGCACTCCACTCCTGCTGCGTGAAGCCATTCCCCAGGAATCACCGTAACAGAGTCTTGAAGGGCTTGTCTCATTTTTCCTGTGCACATCGCAACGCGGAATCGGACAGGCCTCCTTCCCGTGCACTGCGACAATTCGCAACGCACCATCAACTCCTGATCATCAAGAGGTGATCGAACATCGGGACGATATCCGCAAGCGCGCGATCTTAACTATTGTGGCGCAATGACCTGCGGCAATTTGTGAAGAGATGTTCTAAACAGCCAATCGAATTCCCGACTCATTGTCGTCGCATGGTTTTCATGCTGCACCGCTAATCGGTGCACGAGCGGCCAGATATTTCGAGGCAACATGAACGACGATTTCGACTTCGATCTTTCGCCGGACCAGTGGGAAATGCTGAAGGCATTGCGCTGTCCGACGTCACAGCATCGTTTTTCGAAGGCTCATGCGGTCGAAGACCTGGTCAAACTCGGCCTCGTCACAATCAGAGACGGCACGCCCGTCATGACATCATCCGGTCGCAAGGTGCTGGTGCGAGGATCTTGCCGGCTGCTGGATCTGGCCGCCTAGCACCAGCATCAGAATATCTGAGCGATCACGATCGCGTACGCAATGAACACGACACCCAGCCCCCAGACCATCGCTGGAATCTGCGCGCGGCGCCCCATGGTCACCTCAAGCGCGATGTAGCTCAGCGTCCCCAGCGCCATGCCGTTGATGAGATTATTGGTCAGCACGGTGACCAGCAGGGTGAGCACAATCGGCACAGCATTGACGAGATCGGTCATGTCGATGCGTGCGAGACCTTGCATCATCAAGACGCCGACGAGCACCAGCGCGGGCGCGGTGGCTTGCGGCGGGATGATGACGAAGATCGGCCAGAAGAACAGCGCGAGGAAGAAGAACCCTGCAACAGTCAGCGAGGTCAGGCCGGTTCGGCCGCCAGCCTGCACGCCCGTGATGGATTCGATATAGGCCGTGACGACGGAAGTGCCGAGCAGCGGGCCGACGATGGATGCCGTCGCGTCGGTTGCAAACGCCGCGGTAGCATTCGGGATCGAGCCGTCTTCCTTGCGAAGATTGGCGGCACCGGTGACGCCGATCAGCGTGCCGAGCGTCGAGAAGAATTCGGCACAGAGGAAGTAGAACAGCAGCGGCAGCGCCACGACGAAATGGCTGAAGAGATAGCCGACATCGAGTGCCAGGAAAGTGCTAGTCGGCCAGCGCGGCCATGACATGATGGCTGACGGCATCGACGTCACCATCTTGCCGTTGGCACCGGGAACGAAGAAGCCGATCAGCGTCAGCAACGCGATCGACAGGATGAGCGCCGCCGGCACCCGGCGCGCCACCAGCACCGGCGTCAGCAGGAGACCAAACAGCGTCAGCAGCACCGGCGCGCTGCGCAGCGATCCCATCGCGATGTAGGTCGAGGGGTTCTGCACGACGAAGCCGGCGCCGCGCAGCGCGATAAAGACGATGAGCGTGCCGACCGCAGCCTGAATGCCGATCTTAAGCGCCTCCGGAACATCCTTCGCGACCTTCTCGCGCAGCTTCGACAGGCTGAGGATCAGGAACAGCACGCCGGTGAAGCCGACCATGGCAAGCGCACCCTGCCACGGCATGCCCATCTGCTTGACGATGACATAGGTGAAGATGACGTTCGAGCCCATCGCCGGCGCAACGGCGAGCGGCAGATTGGCGCAAAGGCCCATCATCACCGAGCCGAAGATCGCGGCGAGCGCCGTGGCGCTGACGAGATCGGCGCGATCCATTCCGGCGTTGGACATGATCGCCGGATTCACCGCGATGATATAGGCCATCGCCGCGAAGGTGGTCGCACCGGCCATCACCTCGCGACCGACGCTGGTGCCGCGCGCGGTGAGGGCAAAGATTCGATCGAGCGCACCTGCGGCGGCGCGCGGCGCCGGCTCGACGGAAGCGGCTTGCGGCGGCGTCATCTCGTTCATCCCAGTCACTCCCCTACCACACCACCGCGTGCGCTTCACCGGTCTGCACATTGATGAACCCGAGCGGTGCCTGCTCGCACGGCGCCACCAGCACCCAGCTCCAGGGCGCACAGGTCAGCGTTGCGAACATCAGCCTTTCGGGAAATCCCGGATACCAGCGCGGCCGGAAGGTCGGCTCATACATCCAGTCGACCTTGCGGCCCTCGGCGTAGAGCGCCTGCATCTCCGCATCGAGCGCCTGCGCCGAGCGGCAGCTCATCAGCCCGCCGACCTCGAAGCGCACGGTTGCAACGAGTTCGCCCTCGCGCACCAGCGCCCAGCCCCCCTGAAGCTCGATCAGCGCGTTTACTGCCTTGGCCATCGCGGCGTCAGAAGAGCCGACCACCCAGATGTTATGCTTGTCATGCGCAACCGAGCAGGCTAGCGCCGTCTCCGGCGTCCGCGGTCCGCAACCGCGCCAGAACATCTTTGCAACCCGTCCATCGCCAGAGAAGCGATCGACGATGGCGAACTTGGTAATGGCCTCGCTCTCGTCGCGCTGGACGGCGCCATCGCGCACCGGCAATTCGAGGGTGTAGAATTCGGGATGCCAGTGGAAGGGACGGATCACGGCCGCCTTCATCGTGGTGCGACCGGGTTCGGCCGGCAGCGCGAAATCCTCCGGCTTGATCGTGCGCTTGATATTGACCGTCTTGGTCGCCCAATCCGGCCATTCGATCCTGGGGACATCGCCGAGGTAGCGCTTGCCATCGGAAACCTGCACGCCATCGGCCCACACCTCAGCGATGGTGAGCTTGGATACGTCCGAGAGCAACACGACATCGCCAAAACGTCCGGGGGCGAGGCTTCCGACGAACGGCGTGAGGCGCATGTGCCGCGCCGGGTTGATGGTGAGACACTGGATCGCGATTTCCGGTGCGAGGCCGGCTTCGATCGCGACGCGCGCATTGTGATCGCTGGCGCCGAGTTGGAGCGTGTGGCTGGCGCTGCGGTCATCAGTGGTGAACGCGATTTGCGACCAGTCCTGCAAGCCCCTGGCGAGCAGCCATTTGACGATCTCGTCCATCGCGTAGACACGCAGCTCGACGAAGAGCCCGCGCGTGAGCTTGTCCCAGGTCTCTTCCGGCGTCTGCACCTCATGGTCGGACGCAAGCCCGGCCGCGGCAAAGGCATTGATGGAGGGCAGATCGCGCAGGCCCGACGCGTGGCCTTCGACGACGCCGCGCGCGGCGAACGTCGCCTCGATCATGCCCCAGAGCCGCTTGTAGGAGGGATTCTCAGGGTTCCAGACCGCCGGCCAGTCCATGACTTCGTCGAGCCCGGTGACCATCAGGCTCTCGCCCATGAAGCGCGCTTGCTCCTCGCGCCCATACCAGCCGCCACCCCATTCGTAGGCTGTTGGTGGCACGGCCGAACCGGGCTGCGGAAAGATTTTGAGCGGCGAGCCACGCCGGCGCGCCTCGAACCAGAATTCGAGATTGCGTGCACCGTTCACGTTGGAGAATTCGTGGCTCGCCTCGCAGGTCCAGGTATTGCCATGCGGCAGCACCAGCGCCGCCTCCCATTCCGGCGTCAGATGCGAACTTTCGATATGCTTGTGCACCTCGCCGAAACCGGGCACGGCCGCAAGACCCGGCCGATGCACGCGTTCGCGGACCTCGCCTGGATAGCTTCCCGCCGGCCCGACCCACGCGATGCGCCGGCCCCTAAAGACGATCTCCTGGTCCTCGCTCCAGGTGCGGCTGTGGACGTCGAGCAACTTGCCGACCCGCAGGCTGCGATCGGCGGGGCGACGGCCGAGCGCCGTCAGCACGAGGTCCTGGCGAATGCGGACCTCGTCGGGCGCGTTGATCAGAAGATCGTCGGGTATCGCATTCATGACATGCCTCGTTCTACACCGGCTCTTTCGCCGCCGCGATTCGCTTTCGCGATGATTTGCCGGCCTTGCCGGTGCGCGCCGCCGCCCCCGCCCCAGCAGCAGCAGCATCGCGCTGACGGACATCCTTCAAAAGCGTCGTGAGCGCCCACTCGATCGCGTCGGCGACATCAGTGCTGGACATGCCGAAATCCTCGCGCATCGCATTCCAGGCCAGCACGTTGTTGAGATAGGACGCGAGTGCCTCCGCCTGGCGGACCTCCTTCGCAGGGAGATGCCGCACCAGCGGCGCCATCGCCTTGCGGTGCTGCTCGATCAGGTTGCGCCGGAAGCCCGCACGCACCTTGCGGCCCGCCCGCGTCATCGCAATGGCTCGCGCCAGATGCGGATGCTGGTCGAACCGCTTGCACAGCTTGCGGAAAATATCCGGCAGCTCGTCGGGCGATGTGAAGGGGATGTAGCTGAAGACGTTGTTCTCGATCCACTCGCCGGCAGCCGCGAACAGCTCCGCGCGGGTCTTGAAGTGGCGATAGATGGTCCGCTCGGCGACCTTGGCCCGCTTGGCCACTGCTGCCATGGAGATGTCGTCGGCCGCCTCGTCCTCTAAAGTTTCGACAAAGGCTGCCACGATGCGCTGCCGCGTCATCTCGGTGTACTCGTCGCGGAGGTTCGCCTCGTGTCGCTTAGCTGTATTCATGTCATAAGTCTGACATCTGGCGATTTGGCAGGCAAGCCGAGATTTGCGGCAGGCCGCGCCAATGGGCGCCGTTCTGCTTCAGCCGCCCAGCGCTCGAGCTTTCCCACCAACCCGAGCGGCCGCCTAGCGCATCAAAGTGCCTTGAAGAGGACGCAAACCGGGCTTCCGACATTGACGGCCCGATCGGTCGCAAAGAGGCGGCCGCTTGCGGCGTCGCGCTTGAAGAGATTGACCGTGTCGGTGTCCTCATTCGCTGCGAACACGAAGTCGTCCGATGACGTCAGCGTGAAGAAGCGCGGCGTCTTGCCAACGCTCGGCATCCAGCCCACGGACGAGAGGCGGCCGGTCGTCTGATCGATTGCAAAGGTCGCGATGCTGTCGTCGCCACGGTTGGAGGCGTAGACAAAGCGCCCATCGGCCGATACGGCGATCTCGGCGGCGCGGCTGTTGCCCGTATACGCGTCAGGCACCGCGGAGACGATCTGGAATGGAGCAAGCGCACCGGTCGCGGGATCGAAATGATAGGCCGTGACGGTCGAGTCAAGCTCGTTGACGACGTAGGCGAGCCGTCCCTGTGAGTGAAACGCGACGTGGCGCGGCCCCGCTCCTTCCCGGGCCTGCACTGGCTTGCCGGCGAGCACAAGCTTGCCCCTCTCAGCATCGATCCTGTAGGTGAAAACGAGGTCTAACCCCTTGTCCGGCACCACGATGAACGCTCCGGATGGATCGAACTCGACCTGATGCGGCTTGGCGAAGGGCTGCTCGACACGATGTGGCCCGATCTTGCCGTCCAGCTTGACGAGATCGATCACGGCACCGAGCGAACCGTCGTCCTGCCGTGGCAGCAGCGCCAGCGTGGACGTGATGTGGTTGGCGACCACCACGAAGCGGTTCGTCGAGTCGATCGCGAGATGGACGGGGTTCTTTCCTTCAGTGCTCTGCCGGTTGATCACGGCAAGCTTGCCGCTCACCGGGTCGATCGCCATCGCCGTGATGTCGCTGAGATCGCCATGCACCGTGTAGAGAAAGCGTCGCGTGCGGTCGAAGGCGAGGTACGACGGATTGATGAGATCGCCGAGGAGCTGGATGTGGCGCCATGCACCGGTCGCATTGTCCATCGCATAGACGTTGAGTCCGTCACCGCGGGCGTTGCGCTCCTTCGTGGTGCGCGCGCCGACATAGACGAATGAGCGAGAGCCTTCGAGCATATTGTCCTCCGGATGGGACCTCTGTGTCTGAGATAACGCGGATGAGCAGGGCCATGCAGCGTTCACCGCGCTGGCGGCGACGAGGCCCGCAAACAAGCGCCGCGACAGGCGCGCGCCGTCTGCGCAGAGCGACGCAGAGCATGCGACAGAATTCCTGGGTGTCACGTCCCCTCCCCCATATTGCTTTTTATTTTTTAAAACACAATTCTGGGCGAGACGCAAGAACCGCTCCGGCTTGTCCCGCTTGTGCAGTCCGAGCCGGTAAGCGACATCTCCTTGAGAGGGATCAACCGAGTCGCCCCATGCCCCGCCCCAATCTCGCGACCCAGATGACCGCGCGGATCCTCGACTACATCCGCGCCAACGGCTTGCGGGCCGAGCAGCATCTGCCGAGCCAGACGCTGGCGGACGCTCTACGGGTCTCGCGCGCGCCGATCAACGCGGCGCTGCAAATCCTCGAAGACATGAAGGTCGTCCGCTCCGAGCCCAATCGCGGCTTCTTCCTGGTCAAAAGTGCCGCCGAGCTTCCCGACCTGCCGGACATAGAGGACGCCGAGCCGGAACGCGAGGACGAGTGGTACTTCGCCATCGCCGAGGACCGGCTGACGGGAAAGCTTCCAGACAAGGTCAGCGAGAGCGAGCTGATGCGCCGCTACGGTTTCTCCCGCACGCGTCTTCTGAAGATTCTCGGCAAAATAGCCGATGAGGGCTGGATAGAGCGCCTGCCCGGCAATGGCTGGGCGTTCGGCCCGCTCCTCACCTCGCGCGAGAGCTATCAACAGGGCTATCAGCTGCGCGTCGCGCTGGAGCCACAGGCCCTGCTGCTGCCGAGCTTCGAGATCGACCGCGCGGCGTTTGCGGCGGCACGCGAACAGCAGCAATGGCTGCTCGATGGCGCCTACAAGCGCGCCTCGCGCTCGGAGATCTTCGCCGCCAATGCCGAGTTCCACGAGATGCTGGTCGGCTGCGCACGCAATCCGTTTTTTCTCGATGCAGTCAAGCGCGTGAACCGGCTGCGCCGCCTGGTGGAGTACCGCATCACGGTGGATCGCAGCCGCCTTCCCATCCAGTGCCGCGAGCACATCAACATCCTGACATTGTTGGAAAAAGGCCTGTGCCAGGAGGCGTCGGACTTCCTCCGCGTCCACATAGAGGGCGCCGGCCTGATCAAGGTTCCGCAGGTCTGATCTCAACCATATTGCATTTTATATTATAAAATGCATAATTCCTGCAAGGCGCCCGCCTGCAGGGGAGGTTGGCGTTGCCGACAAGCCCCGACGAAACGCAGCAAGGGAACGCCGTCAATGTCCGCCACCGCAGCGACCATCGAGCAATCCACCATGCGCAAGGTGTCCTGGCGCATCGTGCCCTATTGCTTCGGCCTCTACGTCATTTCCTATCTCGACCGCGCCAATATCGGCTACGCCGCGCTTCAGATGAACAAGGAGCTCGCGCTGTCGAGCGAGGCCTTCGGCTTTGCCGCCGGTATCTTCTTCATCGGCTATTTCCTGTTCGAGGTGCCGAGCAACATCGCGCTCAACAAATAC